>WFOX01000058.1 GCA_015487905.1 Mariprofundales bacterium | reverse complement strand
TGCCCGCAGCCTGTTGCGCGGTCGTTCCTTTTTTGATGCGCCAGGCGCGCACCTCCTTGGGGCCAGCCGTAAAAAAGGTGATCAACCCCAACAGTCGCATCGCGGCGCGCACAAGCCTGGCAAGCCCCGGCTCCTCCATGCCCAGCGCGGCCAGCATCTCGCGCCGCTCGTCCTCCTCCATCTCGGCAAGCTCCGCTTCAAGCTGCGCGCAGATCACGACGACCTCGGCACCTTCCTTGGCCGCGTGCTCCTCCAAGCGCGCCACATGGGGGGATTCTTCGGCAAGCCCCGCCTCATCCACATTGGCGACATACAGCACGGGCTTCATCGTGAGCAAATGCAACTCGGCCAGGTGCTTGCGCTCGGTCTCGTTCCAGTCTTGCGCGCGCAACGGCGTGCCCGCTTCCAGCGCTTGTTGCGCGCGCGTGAGCGTTTGCAAGCGCTCGCGCGCGTCCTTGTCCCCCGTGCGCGCTTTCGGCGCAAGCCGCTGCGCAGCTCGCTCCAGCGTCTCCAAGTCCTTGAGCATAAGCTCGGTGTCAATCGTTTGCACATCGGCGATCGGATCCACGCGGCCTGCCACATGCGTGATGTTCGGGTCCACGAAGCAGCGCACGAGATGGGCGATCGCGGCGCACTCGCGAATATGGGCGAGGAACTGGTTGCCAAGCCCCTCGCCCTTGGATGCGCCCGCCACAAGCCCGGCAATATCCACGAAGCGCACATGCGCAGGCACGATGCGCGCGGGCTTCACGATCTCGGCCAGCCTTTCAAGGCGCGGATCGGGCGCGGGCACCACCCCGACATTCGGATCAATCGTGCAAAACGGATAGTTCGCGGCCTCGGCCCCGCCGCCTGTGAGCGCATTGAACAGCGTGGATTTGCCCACATTGGGAAGCCCCACGATGCCGATTTCCACAAACCGCCTCCTTGCAAGGAAAAACGGAAGGCTAGCGCCTTAGCGCTTGCGGCGCTTGCGCGAAAGCGGGAAGTCCTCGCTTGCGGAAATCCCCGTCCCCGGCAACCCCACCGTCGTGCGCGCGCGCCCGTGCCCGAGCGTGAGCTTGAAGCCACGCGGGCCGATCGTGATGGAGACGCCGGATTTGGAGAGGTTGAGCCACACAAGCCCCGGGATGATCGGGATGCGGCGATAAAAACGAATCCTCGCCATGCACTCCTCCTTTTATCGCTTGGGTGGCAAGCCGTGCGCCCGAAGTCTTGCACGCAACGCGGCAAGCTGCGCATAGCCGAGCACGCTGATGATGGGGAACACGCTCGCAAAGGCGATCAGGCCGAAGCCGTCGGCAAACGGATCGCGCCCCGGAATGGCCTTGGCAAGCCCGATGCCAAGCGCGGCCAGCAGCGGCACCGTGACGGTGGAGGTCGTCACGCCGCCCGAGTCGTAGGCGATCGGCACGATCTTGCGCGGCGCAAAAAGCGTTTGCACGAGCACCAAGGCATAGGCGCCGAGGATATAACCCACCAGCGAATGCCCGGCAAGCAGCCGATGGCATCCGAGCGCCACGCCCACGCCCACGCCGAACGCCACGGCCCAGCGAAGCCCCCAAGCCGAGATGACACCCTTGGAGACCTCTTCGGCCTTCATGCCCACGGCGATAAGCGCAGGCTCCGCGATCGTCGTGGCCATGCCGACCGCAAAGCCGAACAGGTAAATCCAAAGCCGCCCATGATCGCCCACATGCGCGGGATCCGTGAGCTTGCGCGCCATGGCCTCGCCCAGCGGAAACACGCCTTGATCCAATCCCACGAGGAACAAGCCCATGCCCACGAGCATGAAAAGAAACCCGCGCACGAGCGCATAAGGCGCCTTCGGGCGCAGTCCAAGCCATGCAAAGCCGGCCACGAGCAGCAACGCAATCGGCGCCACATCGCGCAGCACATCCAACCACGCCGCCATGCTCATGTGCGCACGACCCCATAGAGCAAGACGAAGAGCACCGGAAACAACGAAGCCAGTGCGATCATTCCGAAGCCATCCGCAAGCGGCGAACGCCCCGGGATGCTCGCAGCAAGCCCCACCCCAAGCGCGGTCACAAGCGGCACCGTGATCGTGGAGGTCGTCACCCCTCCCGCATCGTAGGCCACGCCGACGATGGCGGGCGGCGCCCAAGTCGTGACGATGCCCACGAGCAAGTATCCGCCGAGCACGATCCAAGCAAGCGGCCAGCCATAAACGATGCGCAACACGCCGAGGGTGATGGCCGTGCCCACCGAGCATGCAACCACGAGCCGCAGTTCCCAAGCAAAGCGCGCTTGTTCAGCGCGCGCGATCCAGCCGCTGTGCACGGCTGTTTCCGCCGCTTTCGCGGCGATGGCCACCAGCGCAGGCTCGGCCACCGTCGTGGCAAAGCCGAGCAAAAACGCAAAGAGCAGCAGGGCGGCAAGGTGGTCGCGCCGCACGAACCCTTGCGCGAGCGCCTCCCCGGCCGGAAACACGCCGATCACAAGCCCGCGCACGAAAAGCGCAAGCCCAAGCCAAACCGGAATGAGGCTTGCAAACAGCCGCAGCAATGCGGCCAACGAGGTGTGAAACAGACCGAGCTCAAAGGCGGCGATCACAAGCGCAATCGGCACGAGATCCCGCGCCGCCTCCCCAAGCGCGTGCAGCCATGTGCCTTGCGCGCGCATGCAAAACCCCTTCCGGCTAGCCCTTTTTGCCTTCGCGCGCGATTTGCCAGCCGGGAAGCTCCACGCGCACCTCGCGCTGCAAAAGCTCCACGAGCACGACGACGCGATCCTGCGGCTTGAGGCGCTCCACCACGCCCCAAAGCCCTGCAAGCGCGCCCGTGCGGATGCGCACAAGATCCCCTGGGCGCAGGCTTTCCTCGCGCATGTCGGGTAGCCTCACCACGCCTTGCGCATCCATGCGCGCCTGCATTTCCGCAATGAACGCTTCGGGAAGGCTCGGATAACGATCCCCGAAGTGCACCACATAGGCGACGCCGCGCGTGGAGCGGATCGTCGTCCAGCGCCGCTCATGAGGCGCAAGCTGGATGAAGAGATAGCCCGGAAACAAAGGCGCAAGCTTCATGGTTTCTTTGCGCGCATGGCGCACGCGCTTGCGATAGCGCGGGCAAAGCACAACAAACCCCTGCGCGCGCAGATTCGCTTCGGCTTCCTCTTCACAGCGGGGCTTCGTGCGCACGACGAACCAAGCCTTGTCCTCGGCCATCCTCGGGCTCCCCCTAGGCATCCCTGCATCTCCCATTCAAGCAATGGCGCGGCATGCGCGCAAATGGTGCCTTGCGCGGTTGCGCTTTGCGTGCGCGTGCATACGATTTGGCCCGCTTGCCGTGTTGAGATCCGAAGCCAAGGAGTTCGCCGATGGCCTTCGTCGTCACGAAGCTCTGCATTGATTGCGTGGATACCTCCTGTGTCGCCGTTTGCCCGGTGGATTGCTTCTATCAGCCCAAGGAGCCGGGCAAAGAGTATCCGAACATGCTCTTCATCTCGCCTGAGGAGTGCATTGACTGCGCCGTGTGCGAGCCTGAGTGCCCTTGGGAGGCGATCTATCCCGAGGAGGATGTGCCCGAGGTCTTCCAGGATTGCATTGAGCTCAACGCGAAGGTGGATGAGGATCGCGATGCCTTCGTGCTCGCCGAGGTGCAGGAGAAGGAGCCGCCCACGCC
>WFOX01000057.1 GCA_015487905.1 Mariprofundales bacterium | reverse complement strand
GGCTTTGGAAGCCTGCTCAAAGAAGCGGTGGGCCTTGGCGTGCTTTTGGGATGGTCGCTGTTTCACTTGTTCATCGGGCTTTTGCAGGCCTTCATCTTCATGATTCTGTCGGTGGTGTATCTCGCGATTGCGCACCAGCCGGCGGAGGAACACTAAAAACCTCAGGCAAAGGAGAGGAGGACGATGGACGCAACAACGATCATTACGGCAGCAACGGCGATTGCCGTGGGCGTGATCTTGGGCGCGGCAGGTCTTGGCTCGGCGATCGGTTGGGGACTTATCTGCTCCAAGACGCTGGAAGGCATTGCGCGGCAGCCCGAGATGCGTCCGCAGCTCATGTTCAACATGTTCATTTTTGCAGGCCTGATGGAGTCGTTTCCGTTCATCATCATGGCCTTTGCGCTTTGGTTCCTGTTTGCGAATCCGTTTCTCGGCTGAGGCATAGGCGATGGAGCTGAACCTCACATTCATCGCCCAGATCGTCATCTTCGTGGTGATGGTCTGGCTGCTCAGACGCTGGCTCTATGAGCCGCTCAACAATCTCATGGAGGCGCGCGCTAAGAGGATCGCCGAAGGCTTGGCCGCAGCCGAGGACGGGGCGCGGCTCAAGGCCGAGGCCGAGCGCGAGGCCGCGCGGCAGCTTGAGGAGGCGCGCGCCAAGGCGCACGAGATCATCACGGCGGCCGAGCGGCGCGCGCAGGAGATGCTGGAAGAGGCGCGCGTGCGTGCGCGCGAGGAGGCCGATGGCATCTTGGAGGCTGCACGCGAGGAGATCGCGGGCGAGGTGGAGAAGGCCCGCCGCGCCTTGCGCGAAGAGGTGGCCGAGATCGCGCTTTTGGCCGCAGAGCGCATCGTGGAGGCCGAGCTGTCCGCGAAGCGCCATCAAGAGCTCATTGACCGCGTGCTTGCGGAGCGCTTTGGCAAGGAGGGCTCGCATTGAGCGGCGTGGAGCGCAGGATCGCGCGCCGCTATGCGCGCGCCTTGGCCGATCTCATCGCCGAGGGCAAGAAGCTCATGCCGGGCCTGCGCAAGCTCGGGGAGGCCGCGGCGCATCCCGAGATGCAGGCGTTTCTTGCCAGGCCCGATGTGGATGCCGCGGCCAAGATCGCGGCGCTTAAAAAGCTTGCGGGGAAGCTTCCGCGTGAGCTGGATGCGCTTTTGGCGCTGCTTGGGCGGCGCAACAAGCTTGTGCTTTTGCCGCTCATTCATGAGGAAACCGAGGCGATGGAGAAGGCGCGCAGCGGCCGCGTGGAGGCCGAGGTGACGGCGGCGGTGGAGCTCACGGAAGAGCAGAAAAAGCGACTTGAAAAGGCGCTTGCGCGCATGACGGGCAAGGAAGTGGAGCTTTCCGTGCGCGTGGATCCGAGCATTTTGGGTGGGCTTGTCGTGCGCATCGGCGATCGCGTGCTGGATGCTTCCTTGCGTGCCAAGATGGAAGCGATGCGCCGCGCGCTTTTGGCGGCATAACGAAGGAGGTGGGAGATGAAGCTGGAGACAGCGGAAATCAGCGCGCTCATCAAGGAACAGATTGAAAAGTTTGAGGCCGGCGTGGAAGACGCCTACACGGGCCGCATCATCAGCGTCGCCGATGGCGTGGCGCGCATTCATGGGCTTGCGGGCGCCATGGCCGGCGAGCTTTTGGAGTTTCCGGGCGGCACGCGCGGCATCGTGCTGAACCTCGAGGAGGACTCGGTTGGTGCGGTGATCTTCGGCGAGTTCTCGCACCTCAAAGAGGGCGATGAGGTGCGCTGCACGGGCGAGATCTTCTCGGTGCCCGTGGGGCCGGAGCTCAAGGGGCGTGTGGTGAATGCGCTCGGCGATCCGATTGACGGCAAGGGGCCGATTGCCTGCAAAGAGCGCGATGTCGTGGAAAAGGTCGCGCCGGGGGTCATCTGGCGCAAGAGTGTGTCGCAGCCGTTGCAGACGGGCATCAAGGCCATTGACGCGATGATTCCGATCGGGCGCGGCCAGCGCGAGCTGATCATCGGCGACCGCCAGACCGGCAAAACGACGATCGCCATTGACACGATCATCAACCAGAAAGATACGGGGGTCACCTGTATCTATGTGGCCGTGGGACAAAAGGCGTCCACGGTTGCGAACATCGTGCGCGTGCTCAAGGAACACGGCGCGATGGAGCACACGATCGTGGTCGCGGCCACGGCTTCGGAGTCGGCGGCGATGCAGTATCTCGCGCCCTATACGGGCTGCACGATGGGCGAATACTTCCGCGATCGCGGCGAGGACGCGCTCATCATCTACGACGACCTTACCAAGCAGGCCTGGGCCTATCGTCAGGTGTCGCTGATTTTGCGCCGTCCGCCGGGCCGCGAGGCCTATCCGGGCGACATCTTCTATCTGCACTCGCGGCTTTTGGAGCGCGCCGCGCGCGTGAACGAGCAATATGTGGAGAACTTCACGAAGGGCAAGGTCAAGGGCCGCACGGGGTCGCTCACGGCCTTGCCGATCATTGAAACGCAGGAAGGCGATGTGTCGGCCTTCGTGCCCACGAATGTGATTTCCATTACCGACGGCCAGATCTACTTGGAGGCGGGGCTCTTCAATGCCGGCCAGCGCCCGGCCGTGAATGTGGGCTTGTCCGTGTCGCGCGTGGGTGGTGCGGCGCAGACGAAGGCCATGAAGGCCGTGGGCGGCGGTTTGCGCTTGGAGCTTGCGCAGTATCGCGAGCTGGCCGCGTTTGCGCAGTTCGCATCCGATCTGGATCCGGCCACGCGCAAGGTCATTGAGCGCGGCAAGCGCGGCATGGAGGTGCTCAAGCAGGACGAAAACCAGCCCATGCGCGTATCCGAGATGGTCGCCATTTTGTATGCGCTCAACAACGGCGATCTGGACGACATTGAGGTGGAGAAGATTCGCGACTTTGAAAAGGCCTACCTCGCCTTCTTGCATGCCGAGCATCCGGATCTCATGCGCGATCTGGATGAGCGCGCGGTGCTGGATGAGAAGGTGGAGGAGGGGCTCAAGAAGGCCATGGCCGAGTTCAAGGCCAAGGGCACCTGGTAAGGAGCGGCCGATGGCGGGCATGCGCGAAATCCGCGGCCAGATCCGTGCGATCCAGAACACGGCCAAGATCACGAAGGCCATGGAGCTTGTGGCCGCAAGCAAGATGCGCAAGGCGCAAGAGAGGGTGCTTGCCGCGCGGCCCTATGCCGAGGCGATTCGGCGCGTGATCGGCAACATCATGCAGGCGCATCCCGAATACCGCCATCCGTATCTCGTGGAGCGCACGGAGGTGAAGCGGCGAGGGCTTGTGCTGGTCGCCACCGATCGCGGCCTGTGCGGCGCGCTCAATGTCAATGCGTTTCGCACGGCGCTTCGCTTCATCCGCGAGGGCAATGAACAGGGGATAGAGACCGTCGGCTATGCGATCGGCCGCCGCGGCGCGATGTTTTTGAGAAAGGTCGTCAAGGAGGTTGCGGCGGTTAAGGAACCCGTGCCCGATGCCGTGGAGGTGCAGGAGCTTGCGGGCATCGTGCGCTCGGCGGCGCAGGCGTTTCTC
>WFOX01000056.1 GCA_015487905.1 Mariprofundales bacterium | reverse complement strand
CTCGTCTATCTCAAAGACCTCTAAAAGGAGAGGAGCATGCGCAAGAAGCTGATGGTGCTTGCAGCGGCTGCCATCGCCAGCCAAGCCTATGCGGCGGATTCGTTTCTCGGCATTCCGCGCTTCAAGGAGGTGAAGCCGCTCACCGACCGCACTTACCAGGAGGCCTGCGGCGAGTGCCACTTCGCCTATTTTCCGGGGCTTTTGCCCGCGCGCTCATGGAAGCGCCTGATGGAGCCGAAGAACCTGGAAAACCACTTCGGCGAAAACGCCGAGCTGGATGAAGAGGATCGCCGCTACATCCTGGATTGGCTCGTGAAAAACGCCGCCGATCGCCAGGGCTTTCCGCGCTACAAGCGCTCGGTGAAGATTGCGCTCAGCGTCCCCGAAAACGAGGCGCCGATGCGCATCACCGAGGTGCCCTACATCAAGCGCAAGCACGAGGATGTGGCCGAGATGCTGAACAAGCGCCCGGATGTGAGAAAGAAGGTGGGCTCGCTCGCCTATTGCGAGAAGTGCCACCAAGAGGCATCCAAGGGCGTGTTTGACGACGACACCGTGCGCATTCCGGGGTATGGGGAATGGGACGAGTAACCCTTTTGCTGGCCACGGCGCGGGCGCAAGGCATCGTCCTTGCGTCCGCGCTTTTTCTTGGCGGCATCGCCCAGGCGGATGAGCTGGAGCGCGTGCCGCCCCTCTCCACCAAGATCTATCGGGAATCTTGCGGCGAGTGCCACTTCGCCTACTTCCCGGGGCTATTGCCCGCCTCGGCCTGGCGCAGGCTCATGAGCCGGCAGGCGCTTGCCGACCACTTCGGCGAAAACGCCGAGCTGGATGAGTCCGAGCGCCAGGCGATCCTCGCCTGGCTTGTCCGCCATGCCGCACCCGAGCGCCCGGACCTGCAACCCGAAGGCGCACCGCGCATCACCAATGCACCCTGGTTTCGCGCCGAGCACCGTGGTGCCGAGCGCGCACTGGCTGATCCAACCGTGCGCGGCAAGGTAAAGTCGCTGGCCGACTGCGCCGCCTGCCATACACAAGCGGCAAAGGGCGACTTTGAAGCCGTGCGCATACCGGGCGCGCGTGGCAGATTTGGCGAAGAAGGTGAGGAAGACGAACGCGAAGAACACGATGGCTGGCGAAGATTCTGGGACTGGGACTGAGCCGCGAAGTCCCGCGCAGCGCTGCGATCTTTGCGGTGGTGCGGACATCCGCGCGATTTACGATCGCGACCGGCGCGGCAAGCCGCTCGCCACGGGCATCTGCTGGGACTGCGGCCTCATCATGCACATGCCGGTGCCAAGCGAGGCGGAGCTTGCGCGCTACTACGCCGAGCACTATCGGCGCGACTACCACGGCGAAACCCGCCCAAGCCCCCGCCGCGTGATGCGCGCCTGGAAAAACGGCGAGCGCATCGCGGCAAGGCTTGCCCCCATCCTTCCTAAAGGCGCCGCGGTGCTTGAGATCGGCGCCGGCATCGGCTGCACCGTGAAAGCGCTGGAACTCAAAGGCTTTGCCGCCTGGGGCCTGGAGCCGAACCGCGACTTCGGCCGCTACGGGCGCGAGATGCTGCGCGCACGCATCCGCGAAGGGAGACTGGAGGATCTGGGCGAGAACGACCACGCCGATGCCGTGCTGCTCGTGCATGTGATTGAGCACCTCGTCTCGCCGCGCCGGGCGCTGGCCCGCATCCATGCGCTGCTTCCCGAGCGCGGCCTGCTGTATCTGGAATGCCCGAACGCCTGGGCGCCGCATGCGCGCATGAGCAAGATGTTCCATTTCGCGCACATCTACAACTTCACGCCGCACACGCTGCTCGCGCTGGCCGCCGAGTGCGGCTTTGCGCTGGAGCGCATGTTCACGGACGAACAAGACCCGAACATTGAGGTGCTGCTCGTGAAGTCCGAGCCGCGCCGGGCCGCGCATGAGCTGGCTGGCCATGCCGAGGCGGTGCTTGCGCGCCTTGCCCATTACAACTGGTGGCGCTACCACCTGCGCCGCGAGTATCTTGCGCGCCGCTGGAAGAAGCTTTTGGGCTACGCCGAGGAATACTTGCGCGCGCGGCGCTTTGAACGCGCGCTCATCGCCCGGTTGCACGCCGCCTCCTGATGCAGGCCCTCGCCTGGCGACT
>WFOX01000055.1 GCA_015487905.1 Mariprofundales bacterium | reverse complement strand
TTGCGCGCCGCGCGCAGCAAAGCTAACGCGCAAGCAGCGCGCGGAGCGTGGCGTGCAAAGAAGCGGAAGCCGCAGCGAGGATGCTGCGCTTGTGGGGCGCATGCATGGGCCAAAGCGGCTTGCCCGCAAGATCGGTGGCAAGCGCCCCTGCGCGCGCGGCAAGGTAGCTTCCAGCCGCGAAATCCCAAAGCGCTTGGCCGCCGTGCACGACGAAGTGGGCGCGGCCCGCGGCAAGCCAGGCCCATTCCAATGCGCAGCTGCCAAGGTTGCGCAGGCTGCGCAGTTGGCGTTGGGCTGCGAGCATCGCCTCGGCATGGGGCCGCGACAGGCGTTTGAAGTCGCAAAAGCCCACGGCGTCGCCGCTGTGTGCGGGAGCAAGCGCTTGCACGGGCTGGTCGTTGCAGGTAAGGGGCGTGCCTTCGGCGGCCGCAAACAGCTCGTCGCGCACGGGATCATAGACGATGCCAAGTGTGGGCGTGCCGTCCTGCAAAAGCGCGACGGAAACTGCAAAACACGGAAATCCTGCCGCAAAGTTGCCCGTGCCATCCAGTGGATCCACACACCAAACGAATCCCGCAGGGAGCTTGTGCGGTGCGTCTTCTTCGCCGAGGAACGCGGCAGTCGGAAACACCTCGGCAAGCCCTGCGCGCAGCGCGTCTTGGGCCTTGCGATCCGTGGCGGTGACGACGGAGCCGTCCGCCTTGCGTTCAACGCGGGTTTCGCGCCGAAACGCCGCGAGCACGAGCTTGCGCCCGATGCGGCGCACAAGCTGCGCTGTGGCGGGAAGAAAGCTTGCTGTTTCAAGCACGGGAGGCACGCTGGAAAAAGCCTTGTTGTTGTCAAGCGTGGGTGCGAGCGGCATTGACATGGTCCTGCTTTGCCGATAGCAATCGCCGCCCAACGACGAAGCCCCCATCGTCTAGCGGTCTAGGACGTCGCCCTCTCACGGCGAAAACAGGGGTTCGAGTCCCCTTGGGGGCGCCAGCTTTCCGGTCGCGGCAAGCGGCCGGTTTTTTGTTGGCCGCACGGGTTTGACAGTGCCGCCGTGGATGCCGATCCTTCGGCTCGTTGCTTCGTGCGCCCTTAGCTCAGCTGGTAGAGCAGCGGACTTTTAATCCGTGGGTCGGTGGTTCGAATCCACCAGGGCGCACCAGTTTGTTCAGAGCAAAAACGCCTTGCCGAGCCCCAGAAAAACGAAGAACCCGCACACATCGGTGAAGGTCGTGACGATCGTGCCTGAGGCAAGCGCGGGATCAATGCCAAGCCGCCGCAGCACAAGCGGCACAAGCGCCCCCACAAGCCCCGCAATCACGAGGTTGGCCAGCATCGCAAGCGCAATCACAAGCCCAAGCCGCCAGCCGAACGCGGGGAACCAAACCGCGGCCACGATGCCCATGAGCACGCCGAAGGCGATGCCGCCCAAAGCGCCTACGAGCACCTCTTTTACGACGACGCGGCGCGCGTTGTCCCAGGTAATGCGCCCAAGCGCAAGATTGCGCACGACGACCGTAAGCGTTTGCGTGCCTGCAATGCCGCCCATGCTGGCAACGATCGGCATGAGCACCGCCAGCGCCACGATCTTCGCAATCGCGTCCTGAAACAGCGCAATCACGCTGGATGCAAGCACGGCGGTGAAGAGATTGACGAGCAGCCACACGCCGCGGCGGCGCGCCGTGGTGGTGGGCGGCTCCACGAGATCGTCTTCGTCGGAAAGGCCCGCCAAGCGATACATGTCTTCCGTCGCTTCCTCTTGCACGACATCCAAGATGTCGTCGGCCGTGATGCGCCCCACGAGCACGCCGTCGTCATCCACAACGGGCAAGACCAGCACATCATGGTCTTCAAAAAGCTTCGCCACCTCTTCCTGATCCTGCCCCACACGCGCGCGCGGGAAGTCGCGATCCACGATCTCGCCGACGATCTCATGAGGATCGTGCAGCAAAAGTTGCACGACGGGCATCACGCCCACGAGCCGATCGTGATCGTCCACGGCATAGACATAGTTGAGGTTTTCAATCCCACGGCCCCAGCGGCGCAGCACCTCAATGACCTTGCCCACCGTCCAATGCGCGCGCACCTTGAACAGCTCGGCCTGCATGAGGCCGCCGGCGGTCTCCTCATCGTGCGCAAGCAACTCCTTGATCTCGCGCCGTGTTTCGGCGCGCATGCGCTTGAGCGCTTCTTGCGCCACGAAGCGGTTGGCGCGCTGCAAGAGATCGGCGGCATCATCGGTGCTGAGATGGCTTGCAAGCTCGCCCACCTCGGCGACCGAGGCCGTGGCCAGCACATCGCGTTGCAAAGGCTCAGGAAGCTCCAAAATCACCTCGCCGCGCAGCTCGGCGGGCAAAAGCGCAAGGATTTCGCGGCGCTCCTCTTCTTCCAACGACTCCAAAAGCGCAGCGATTTCGGCGGCGGGAAGCTCGCCCAGGCGCGCGCGCAGCGCCGCAGGGTTCTCCCGCAGCAAGCGGCGCACATCCTCCTTGCCAAGCCGAGCCTGCGCGAGCTCCGCCATGCCGAAACTCCTTGGCGCGAGGGAAGTCCCCTTTTTGAAAAAGGCGCCGTATGGTAGCGAAACCGCGCTTGCTGCGCCAGCAAGCCTTGGCAAGAAGAGGCGCTGGCGTGGAGTGGGGGCTTGGTGGAGGAAGGGGCGCGCTTGCGCTAGATTTGCGCGTCCTGCGCTTTTGCAGCCGTGCAGGAAGCCTGGTTGAGGAAGCAAGGAGCACGCCGATGACGATGACGCGCAAGATCGTCCGCGAGGGACTTTACGACTCCTCGCGCGAGCATGACGCCTGCGGCGTGGGCTTTGTCGCCCACATCAAGAACCAAAAGAGCCACGAGATCATTGAGATGGGCATGGAAATCCT
>WFOX01000054.1 GCA_015487905.1 Mariprofundales bacterium | reverse complement strand
GGCGATGACGAAGCGGCTTGAAGTGCGTGCGCCAAGCCTTGGTGAATCCGAGGAGTCCGCGACCCTCGTGCGCTGGCTCGTGCATGAGGGCGAGGCTGTTTCCGAAGGCGATCCGATCGCTGAGGTGGAAAGCGACAAGATCACGATGGAGCTGCCCGCACCCGCCTCGGGCACGATCGTGCGCCATTTGAAGAAGGAGGGCGACGAGGTGCGTCCGGGCGAGGTCCTCGCCGAGATGGAGGAAGGCGAGGCGCCCCCGCGCAAGGAGGCCGCGCGTAAGGCGGAAAAGCCCAAGCCTTCTGCGGAGCCGGAAGCCCCCGAAGAAGAGCGCCACGCGCCGAAGGTGCAGGCGAAGAAGCCGCCCGAGCCCCATCCGCGACCCATCCCCGAACCGCCGCGTCCGGAGCCTGCGCCCGCTGCGCCGCCTGAGCCTGCAACGACCGGCGAGCGCGTGGCCATGCGCGTGCCGATCACGCCGATCCGTCGCCGCATCGCCAAGCGCCTCAAGCAGGCGCAAGCGACCGCCGCGATGCTTACGACCTTCAACGAGGCCGACATGAGCGCGGTGCTTGCGCTCAAGCGCGAGTTCGTCCAGGCCTTTCAGGAGCGCCACGGGGTCAAGCTCGGCATCACCTCGTTCTTCGTCTATGCCGCCTGCCGCGCGCTTGCGAAATTTCCCGATCTCAACGCCTATTGGGAGGATGATGCGATCGTGCGCCACAACTATGTGGATTGCGGCGTGGCCGTGGCGACCCCGCAAGGCCTCATCGTGCCCGTGATCCGCAACGCCCATGCGCTGGATCTTGCAGGGATTGAGCGCGCAATCCGCGAGCTTGCCGAGCGCGCGCGCGAGGGCACGCTCACACCTGAGGATCTCGCGGGCGGCACTTTCTCCATCACGAACGGCGGCGTCTTCGGCTCGCTTTTATCCACGCCGATCCTCAATCCACCGCAATCGGCGATTCTGGGCCTGCACGCGATCAAGGAGCGGCCCGTGGCCGTGGACGGGCGCGTGGAGATCCGCCCGATGATGTATCTTGCGCTCACCTACGACCATCGCATCGTGGACGGCGAGCAGGCCGTGCGCTTCCTCGTGGAGGTCAAGCGCTGGATTGAACATCCCGGGCTTGCCTGGCTCGGGCTTTGACGAAGCCTTCGCCTGCGATGAAGAACGATCCTTCGCGTTTTGACTCACCCGCCTATCGCGCCGTGCGCGCGCCTGATCCTTGGCCGGGGATCGCGCGCATCGCCGATGCAGCGCGCCAGGCGATGGAAGCGCACGCCAAGGCGGGGTATCCGCACGAGGTTTGCGGCCTGCTTTTGGGCCGCACGCAAGGCGCGGACTTTGCGGTCATGGAGGCGATGCCCGCGCGCAACGCGATGACGGAGCGCGCGCACGACCGCTTCGTGCTGCATCCTGCGGATTACCGCAAGGCCGAGGCGCGCGCGAAGGCGTTGGGGCTGGAGATCGTGGGCGTGTATCACTCGCATCCCGATTGCCCCGCGATGCCCTCGCCTACCGATCGCGAGTTCGCTTGGGAGGGGTGGCTCTATCCGATCCTTTCGGTGGCAGAGGACGGCGTGCGCGCATTGCGCGCCTGGTATTACCGCGAGGACGAGGGGCGCTTTGCCGAGGTGCGGATTGCGTAAGCCCCTTGTCTTGTTCTTGCTTCTTCTTGCCGCCTGCGCGCCCAAGCGTGCGCCTGCGCCTGCCGCAGCGCCGAAGTCGAAGGCGGCTGCGCCCGCGCAGGCGCAGCCTGCCGCAAAGCCTGCGGCCAGGCCCGCGCCCAAACTCCCGCCGCCCAAGAACGAGGTGCAGGCGCGCGCGGCCTTTCTCGCCTATGCGCTTGCGCGCGCCGAAGGGCGCATGGACGAGGCCGTGCAGGCATTGGAGGCGGCGGTGGCCGCCGATCCCGCCGAGCCGCGCTTGCGGCTCATGCTTGCGGAGCTTTGGATGCGAGCGGGCGCGCCGGACAAGGCGCTTGCGCATCTGCAAAGGCTGGATGTGCAAGGGCTTGCGCACCCCTTGCAGGTGCGCGCAAGGCTTTTGCAGGCGGAAGCGCTTTGGCTCGTCGGCAGGGGCGTGGATGCGCTCGGGATGCTGGATCGGGTTTTTGCCGATGCACCCGTCGTGAGCGCGCGCATGGCTGCGCGCTGGCTTGCCAGCCACGGCGATCTCAAGGGGGCCGAGGCCTGGATCGCGCGCGGGGCCGAGACTGCGGCCAGCGCCCGCGCAAAAGCCGAGCTTTGGGCCTTTGCTGCACGGCTTTGGCTTGCCGCCAAAAAGCCCGACAAGGCCGCGGCGCTGTTTGCGCGCGCTTATGCAAGCGAGCCGCGCGAGGATCTTGCGCGCGCCTGGGCCGAGGCGCTCGCGAAGGCAGGCAAGAAAGACGAGGCCGAGCGCGTGCTGCGCCGCCATCTCAAGGCCCATCCCGATGCCTTACTCGTCTGGAACGCGCTTGGGTCGCTGCTCGTGGAGGAGGGGCGCACGCGCGAGGCGATCCATGTCTATCGCGAGCTTGCGCGGCGCACGAAGAACGATGCTGCGGTCATGAAGATGCTGGGGCTTTTGCTCTTTCGCGCCCAAGACTTCGCTGAGGCCGAAACGGTGCTGGCACAGGCCGTGCAGAAGGAGCCGCAGGATGCCGAAGCGCGCTTTCTGCTTGCTGCGGCGATGGAGGCGCAGGGCAAGCGCAAGCAAGCGGCCAAGCTTTATGCCGGCGTGCCTGAGGATGCGCCCGTCTGGGCGGAAGCGCAGGTGCGGCTTGCGGGCGTGCTGGCCGAGGCCGGCAAGCGCAAGGAGGCCCTCGCGCGCCTGCGCCGTGTGCTTGCCAAGCGGCCCAAGCTTGCCGAGGGCTGGGTGTTGCTTGCGGGGATTCTCGCGCAGGAAAAGGCCTGGCGGGAGCTGCTTGCCGCCACGGCGCCCGCATTGGAGCGGCTTTCCGCGCCGCCCAAGGATCTCTTCATGCAGCGCGCCATCGCCTGCGAGAACTTGAACGACCTTCCCTGCATTGAGCGCGAGCTTGGCCGGATCCTCGCGCGTGATCCGGACGATCCCGAAGCGCTCAACTTTCTCGGCTATGCCTATGCCGAGCGCGGCGTAAAGCTCACCAAGGCGGAAACGCTCATTGCGCGCGCACTCGCCATAGATCCCGACAATGCGTTCTATTTGGATTCGCTCGCCTGGGTGCGCTACCAGCAGCACCGCTATGCGGAGGCCGCCGCGATCCAGCGCAAGGCCCTCGCGGCCATGAGCAAGCCCGATCCCGTGATGCTGGAGCACATGGGCGACATCCTCATGAAGCTCGGCCAGCGTGCAGAGGCCGCGCGCTTTTATCGGCAGGCGCTTGCCGCAGGCCATGAACACCCCGAGGCTGTTCGTCGCAAGCTCCGTGCGGCGCTGCGCTAAGGCCCTTGTGCCGTTTGCACTGGCCGCCTGCGCCCAGCTTGCGTCTGAGGGAGACTGGCGCCCCCAGCCGGTTGCAGACCACGCGCGCGTGATCGTGCGCACGCCGCATCTGCATCTGCAAGCCGTGGCGCGCTGGCGTATTGCGCGCGCCTGTTGCGGCACGATGGAGCTCGTGCATCCGGCCACGGGCCGGTTCGTCGTGCTTCGCTGGCATGGAAAAGACGAGCAGGTGCGCACGAGCGAAGCCCCTTTTTGGCGACCGCTTACGGCCGAAGCGCGCGCCAAGCTCGGTATTCCTGCACCACTTGCCGTGCTGGCGGGTTTCTTGCTGGCGCGCCCGCCTGCCAAGGCGCGGCGCGTGCACGGCGGATGGGTGTGGGTGGTGGAGGGAAGGCGGGTTTCCGTGCGCGTGCTTGCGCATGGACGCGGGCTTGGATTTGAGGATCCGGCGCGCGGGATTTCGGTGCGCGTGCTGGTGCGATGAGCGCAAGGCTCATTTGGGCGGCGCCGGCCAAGATCAATCTTTGGCTGCGCGTGCTCGGGCGGCGCGCCGATGGCTACCACGAGTTGGACACGGCCTTTGCGTTTTTGGATTGGGCCGATGCGCTTGCCTTTGCGCCTGCTGAGCGGTTGCAAGTGCATTGCAATGTGCCCGCGCTTTCGGGGGAAGAAAATCTCGTGTATCGCGTGCTTGCCGCATTTGCGCGCGAGCTTGGGATTGTGCCGCGCTTGCGCGTGGACATAGAAAAACGGCTCCCCGTGCGCGCGGGGGTAGGGGGCGGTTCCTCCGATGCGGCCACGGCCTTGCTGGCTGCCAATCTTCTTTGGCGCGCGCATTGGCCGCGTGCGCGCTTGATCGCCTTTGCCAAGGATTTCGGGGCGGACATTCCGATTTTTCTGTTTGGGCGCGCCGCGCGCGCGCAAGGCATAGGCGAGAAGCTTGCGCCGATTGCGCTTTCGCGCGCTTGGGTGGCCGTGGCGTTGCCCGATTGCGAGCCTTTGTCCACACGCGCGGTGTTTGCCGAGTGGGATGCAGGGGTGCGCACGCCTAGATTGCAGCCCTCCCAGGCCACGGATAGCCTTGCAGCCCTCGGCGCAAACGAGCTTGAAGCAGCAGCCTGCGCGATGCGCCCTGCGCTTGGTGCATTGCTTGCGTTTGCGCGTGCGCATGGTTTGCGTGCGTGGATGACGGGTTCAGGATTTGCGATCGTGAGCTGGGCGCGCACGCGCGCGGAGGCGGAAAAGGCGGCGCAGGTGCTTATGCAACAAGCGGCGTTCGTGCGGGTCGCGCGCGTGGCTGCTGTGCATCCGCTTGGGGAGCGTGCGATTGGGGCGTAGCCAAGTGGTAAGGCAGCGGGTTTTGGTCCCGCGATCGCAGGTTCGAATCCTGCCGCCCCAGCCAGTTTTCCATCCTTGCATCGTTTGAGGTCGGAGATGGTCAATCGCAAGCTTCGCCTTTTTTCCGGCACGGCGGTTCCGGATTTGGCGTCCGCGATTGCGGCTTCCATCGGCATGGATCTGGGGCGCATTGAAATCCGACGCTTTTCAGACGGCGAGATCTTCGTGCAATTCCAAGAAACCATTCGCGGCCAAGATGTGTTTCTTGTGCAAAGCACGGCCCCACCCGTCAATGACGCGCTTATGGAGCTTTTGATCGCGATTGATGCAGCCAAGCGCGCGAGCGCCCGCCAGATTTGTGCGGTGATTCCCTACTTCGGCTATGCGCGTCAGGATCGCAAAAGCGCAAGCCGCACGCCGATCACGGCGAGACTCGTCGCTGATATGCTGGAAGTGGCCGGGGCCACGCGCGTGCTCACGATTGATCTGCACGCGGCGCAAATCCAGGGCTTTTTCAAAATCCCCGTGGACAACATTTTTGCGGCGCCTTTGTTTGCCGAGGACATTGCCGCGCGCTATGCGGGCAAACCCCTCGTGATCGTGTCGCCCGATGTGGGTGGGGTCGTGCGCGCGCGCGCGCTTGCCAAGCGCCTGCACGCTGAGATGGCCATTGTGGACAAGCGCAGGCCCGCGCCGAATGTGGCCGAGGTCATGAATGTGATCGGCGATGTGCGCGACAAATACTGCATCATCATAGACGACATCGTGGATACGGCGGGGACGCTCGTGGGCGCGGCTGAGGCGCTGCGCAAGGAAGGCGCAGCGCGCGTGGATGCCTATGTGACGCATGGTGTGCTGTCCGGCCCCGCGCCGGAGCGGCTGGCTGCATCTAGCCTCGCGGAGCTCGTTGTCACGGATACGGTGCGCTTGCGGCCTGAAGCCGCAGCAACGGGCAAGGTGCGCGTGCTTTCCGTGGCCCCATTGCTTGCCGAGGCCATTCAACGCATCTATGACGCGCGCTCCATCAGCCCGCTTTACGCCTAAGCCCGCTTGAGCCTTGGCGCAAGGGCGCTAGAGTGGCGCCCCCTTTCGTTGAGAGCGTGGAAGGAGAGGAAGGCATGGCGGATTATGTGTTGGAAGCGGAAGTGCGCACGCGCACAGGTGGCAAGCGCGCAAGAAGGCTGCGCAAACAGGGCAAGGTGCCGGGCATCGTCTATGGCGGTGGCAAGGATCCCGTGCCGATTGCGCTTCCGAAGAACTTGATCGCCAAGTATCTTGCGGAAGAGCACTTTCATGCAACGATGATTGAGCTGCGCCTTCCCGAGGAAACCACAAGCGTGATCCTGAAAGAGGCGCAGTTTGATCCGATCACGGATGAGCCGATCCATGTGGATTTTCAGCGCGTGCGTGCAAGCGACCGCGTCTATGTGACGCTGCCCGTGGTGGCCGTGAACTACGAAAAGTGCCCGGGGATTACGCGCGGCGGCGTATTGGAGATTGAGCGCCATGAGTTGGAGGTCGTCTGTCGCGCGGATGCGATCCCCGATCACATTGAAGTGGATTGCAGCAACTTGGATATCGGCGATGTCGTGCATGTGGAAGACCTTGTGCTGCCTGAGGGCGTGGCGATCCCGCACGGCGTGAACTTCACCATCCTCACGATCGCGCCGCCCACTGTATCCGCCGAAGCAGAAGAAGAGGAGGCGGGCGAGGGCGAAGAAGCCGGTGAGGCGAGCGCTTGAGCGTGGCGGACTTTTTGCTCGTGGGGCTCGGCAACCCCGGCGAGCGCTATGCACGAACCCGGCACAACGCCGGGTTTCGTTTTGTGGAGGGGATTGCCGAGGAGCTCGGCGCACGGTGGAGCCGCGCTCCGCGATCGCCCGCGCGCATCGCGGCGGTGGCCATCGCGGGTCGCGAGGGATGGCTTGCTAGGCCCGAGACCTTCATGAACGAATCCGGACGCGCAATAGGGCCGCTTGCGCGCTATTTCCGCATGAGACCAACGCAGGTGTTCGTCGCTTACGATGATATGGATCTTCCAGCGGGCAAGTTTCGCATCCGCACAGGTGGCGGGCATGGCGGCCACAATGGCGTGAAGTCCGTGATCGCCCATCTGGGGACGGCGGATTTCGTGCGCTTGAAATTCGGCATCGGCCGTCCCCCTCAGGGCATCACGCCGACGGACTGGGTGCTGGGCAAAGCCACAGAAGAGGAGCTTGCGCGCGAGGCGCGTTTGTTCGCGTGTGTGCGCAGGGCGCTTGCGCAGATCGTGCAGCGCGATTTCGCCCGTGCGATGAACGATGTGGCCCTGTGCATGCAGCACATGACGAGCCAAAAAAGCTAAAACGAAACCCCGAAAAGCATCCGATAGCTCCAATCCGTTCGCTTGGCGCCGATCGGCGGGCGCGCGTCATAGCGCCAACTGCCTGCAAGCTTGAGATGCCAACGCGTGGACGCAGGCGCAAAGCCAAGCTCAAACTTGCCCAAACCGCGTGCATCTTGCATCCGATCCGGGCGCGGCTGCCAATAGAACACGGCGCGCAGGTGCCACGCATCCAGGTGATGGCGCAGGCGCAGGTAAATGTTCATGCGCCAAAGCCTGCTTTGGCGTTGATTCGTCGTGCGCTCCTCTTCCGCAAAGGCGCCTGCGCCGAGGTCCAGGCGTCCTTCTTCTTCGGTGCGCCAGAGGCTGAACACAACCCCGGCGCCGAGAAGCTTCCGCAGGCGAATACGCGCCAACGGATCGCGTTCTTGTTGCGCGAAGGCCTCCCATGCCCAACGATGGGACAGGCGCGTGCGATGCCGAAGATGAAGAAAGCTGCGGTTTTCCTCCACGACGCCGCCGCGTCCCTCGCTGCGCGCGAACTCGCCGAGCAGAAACTCGGCGTGAGGGCCATGTGCCAAACGCAGCATACCTTCTCCGCTTGTGCCGCTGCGCACGCTGTTGCCGCGCAGGCCGAAAGCCGAAAGGGAAAGTTCGCCGTGCAACCCTTGCGCCTTGGGATCGTCCAGCGCCTCATCCACGAGCACGATCGCCTCAGCGCTTGCGCTTCCCAAAAGCAACAGTCCGATGCCAAGAAGCCAAGTGCGCATGGGGGCCGTAGGATAAAGGCGATGCGCGTGCTCGTCGCCTCCGATGCTTGGAAAGGGACGCTTGCGCCTGGGGAAGCAGCGCGCGCGCTTGCGCAGGGAATCGCGGCAGGACTGCCAAGCGCGCAGGTGGATGCGCTTGGCATCGCCGACGGCGGCGAGGGGACGCTTGCGGTGCTCCAAGAGGCCCGCGTGTTGCGCTGCACGGGTGCGCTTGGCTGGGATGCCCAAGGCGGTGCATGGTTGGAGAGCGCGCGCGTGGTGGGCTGGGCTGATCCGCGCATGCGCGCGCGGCCTTTGCACGCGCGCGGCACCCAGGCCCTAGGGCGCTTGCTGCGCGATGTCCTTGCGCGCGGCGCACAGCGCGTGCATCTCGCGCTTGGCGGCACGGCCACCTTGGATTTCGGGCTTGGGCTTTTGCTTGCGCTTGGCGCCAAGGCTTGGGATGCCCAAGGACGGCCTGTGCCGCCCACGCTTGCCGGGGCGCTTGCTTGCCGCTCCTTTCAGCCGCCTGCGCTGCATGGGCAAGGCGTGGAGATCGTGGCGCTTTGCGATGTGGATGCGCCGCTTTTTGGTCCTGCCGGAGCCGTGCAGCGCTTCGGTCCGCAAAAGGGGCTTGCGGAAGCGGAGGTTCCGCATGTGGAGACCCAAGGCCGGCGCTTTGCCGATCTCGTGGAAGCCGCGTTCGGACGGCGTGCGCGCATGCGCGCAGGCGCCGGGGCCGCAGGGGGGCTTGGTTGGGCGCTTGCTTTGCTTGGTGCGCGGCTTGTCTCCGGTGCGGAACAGGTGCTGCATGCGCTCAACTTCGCTGCGCGGGTGCGCGGCGCGGATTGGGTCGTCGTGGCCGAAGGACGCGCGGATCGGCAGACCCTGCAAGGCAAGGCGCCTTGGTGGGCTGCGCGCATGGCCAAACGGGCTGGCGTGCGCATCGCGCTTGTCGCTGCTGAGGTGCAGGCACGCGAAGCGTTTTTGCCGCATGTGGATTGCATTTGGGATTTTCGCGATGCAGGCATCGCGCGCGAGGAGGGGCTTGCGCGTCCCAAGCAAGCGCTTGTGCGCTTGGGACGGCGTTTGGCGGAAGCGGTGCTGCAAAGCGCATGAGTTGGCGCGAGACATTTGCGGCGCTGGGCGCCTATCCGTTCGTCGTGCCAAGCGATTGGCGCCAAGCGCGGCGGCTTTGGGATTGGCAGGCGCGCAGCAAGAAGCCTGTGGCGATGTGGCCCAAGGATGCGCCCGGGGCATGCACGCGCGTGATCACGCCGGCCATGATGCTTTCAGGATATGCGCAGGGGGTGTTCCCTTGGGGGGATGCACCGGATTTCGTGCCGTGGTGGTCGCCGGATCCGCGCGGCGTGTTGTTTCCAAATGCGCTGCACATCTCGCATAGGCTGCGCCGCAGGCTGCGCTCAGCGCGCTTCGTGCGCACGCGCGATCTTGCCTTTGCAGCGGTCGTGCGCGCTTGCGCCTTCGTGCCGCGCCGCGGCCAAATGGGCACATGGATCACGGCGCCCTTGCGCGAGATTTATGACGCACTGTTCGCAGCAGGTTTTGGGCATTCGTTTGAGGTCTGGGAAGAGGGCAAGCTCGTGGGTGGGCTCTTTGGCGTGCGGCTGGGGCGCGTGTTTTTTGCCGAGTCCATGTTTTCGCTCGTGCCCGATGCCTCCAAGATGGCCATGGTCGCAATGGTGGAAGCGGCCAAAGAGGAGGGCTGGCAGTTCATAGATTGCCAGATCCTCACGCCGCATCTTGCGCGTATGGGCGCGGTGGCCATCCCGCGGGCGGAATACCTAACCTTGTTGCAAAAAGCGCTTTCGTGAATCCGCGGTGAAGAAAATCCCACAAGCGGATTTTCCTTGCCTTCAGGCTGCGCTTAAAAGCGCCCCCTATGCTGCGGCCACACGCAAACGCAAAAGGAGGTGATGCAATGAGCCGCGTGGAGAGGTTGATTCAGGAATATCTGGATGCGCGCGCAAAGCTGGAGGGCGAAGCGCGCAAGGAAGCAATCCAAGTGCGCTGGACGGGTGGTTCCAGCGTGGTGATTGAAGAAGCGGGCAAAGCCCCGCAGCTCGTGGATCTGGAAAACTTTGCGCTCATCGTGCGCAACCTCAAGCGCGAGGTCGCGCGCGCGGCCTAACCTTTGCAAGGCTTGCGCTTGGCAGGCGGCGGGCTTTTCCGCCGCCTGTTCTTTTTGCGCACATCGCGCTTTTTTGTTTGCGTGGCATGACCTTGCGTTGCGGCGGCGATACAATCGCCGCGCAAACCTTGGCGAAGGAGGGCTCTTCCATGGACATCGCGCGCATCCCGCCGGGCAAAAACCCGCCCCAAGAGATCAATGTCCTCATTGAGATCCCGCAAACGGGGCTTCCGATCAAGTTTGAGCTGGACAAGGAATCCGGCGCCCTGTTCGTGGATCGCTTCATGTATACGCCGATGCATTACCCTTGCAACTACGGCTTCGTGCCGAATACGCTTGCCGAGGACGGCGATCCCGTGGATGCGCTTGTGCTGGCGCCGCATCCCGTGCCGCCCGGCACCGTGATTCCCTCGCGTCCGATCGGCATGCTGGAGATGGAGGACGAATCCGGCGTGGATGCGAAGATCCTCGCCGTGCCGCTCGCCAAGATTTCGCCGCTGTATGAAACCGTGCAGACCTTCTCCGATCTTCCGCCGCTTGTGATTGACCAGATCCAGCATTTCTTTGAGCACTACAAGGATCTGGAGCCTGGCAAGTGGGTGAAGGTGCGCGACTGGCACGGGCCTGAGGCCGCGCACAAGGAGATCATGGACGCGATCGCGCGCGCGCAGGGGAAGAAGGGTTGATGGCATGTCCAAAGGGGATGAGGTGCAGCAAAAGCTTGCGCCCGCGCAACTGAAGGCCGAGATCGCGAGGCTGCGCGAGGATCTAAGGCCCTATGGCGTCGTGGATCTGGAATGGCGCATCAGCGAAGACTGGGCCGGGGATCCGGCGCTGTATCTCTGGCTCATCGTGGATGGCAAGGCTTGGGAGGCGCAGGGCAAACAGGGGCGTGCACGCGCCGACCGGTTGGCATGGGAGCGGCTCATGCAGGCGGTGGGACGCGACATGCTCGTCTATGTGCGCGTGCGCGCCACCGATGAAGAACCCGCGGAGGCATCGCTGGAGCACCTTGAATGAGCCTTGCTCAGGATTTGCTGCTGCTTGCCGGACATCTCGCCCGGCGGGAGCCGCGCAGGCCCAAGCAAGCCAGCTTAAGGCGCGCGCTTTCCACTTGCTACTACGCGCTGTTTTGGCTGCTCGCCCAGGACTGCGCGCGCTTGCTTTTGCCGAGGCATGTGCGCGATGCGGCGCAGCGCATGCTGGATCACGCCGCGCTGCGGCGCGCAGCCCAACATATCGTGCAACAACAAAAACTCCCCGCGCCCTGGGATGAGGCATGGAATGCCCAAGGTGCCATCGCGGGGCATTTGAGGTTCGTGGCCGAAGCCGTGCTTCGCTTGCAGGATCTGCGCCATCGCGCGGATTATGATCCCGGTGCTTGGTTTACGCGCAGCGACGCCCTGCGGGCTGTGGAGCACACCGAAGACGCCTTTGCGGCTTGGCGCCAAGCACGGGCCGCAGCCGAGGCCGATGCCAAGGAGATGCGCGTGCTGCACGCCTTTGCGGGCGCCCTGCTCTTCGGCCGGCGCGCGCGGTGAGCAAGAGGGACATGAACCGCCTTTCCCCCGCCGGCGCGCGCGGCATCGAGCCGTTTCGCGTGATGAAGATCCTGGAGCGCGCGCAGCAACTGGAAGCCGCTGGTGCGCATGTGATCCACATGGAAATCGGCGAGCCCGATGTTGCGCCGCCCGCATCCGTGCTTGCGGCCGCCCAAACGGCCCTAGTGCAAGGAAACACGCGCTATACGCACTCGCTCGGCCTTCCCGAGCTGCGCGAGGCGATCGCGGCTTGGTATCGGCGCGTCTATGGCGTGGCGGTGGATCCTGTGCGCGTGCTCATCACGCCCGGAAGCTCGGGCGCCTTCATTGCGCTTTATGCCGCCCTGCTTGCGCCCGGCGAGGGCGTGCTCATCCCCGATCCCGGCTATCCGGGCCAGCGCAACTTCGCGCGCACGGTGGGCATCAACCCCATCGCCGTGCCCGTGGATGCCACCACCAACTGGCAGCTTGCGCCCGAGCATGTGCAGCGCTTTTGGCGCGAGGATGTGCGCG
>WFOX01000053.1 GCA_015487905.1 Mariprofundales bacterium | reverse complement strand
TTGGAGATGGCCGTAATCGTGCCGGAAAGCCGCTCGCACGAGAAGAACTGTGATTTGTCTGGCGTGATGGATATGACTGGATCAAACCGTGGGATGGTGAAGGTCGCCCTTGCGCGGACTGGGGGTGGTGCATAAGGCGAGGGGAGGTTGGGAGTCACGACGGCTTCTACGACATGGACGCCAGGTTTCAACGAGGTCAAGGGAATGGACACATCCGGAATTTGCGCAATCCATGTTCCGTCAAGGTAGATAGCGAGACCCCCTGTGTTCCAGCACAAAGGATAAACTTTTCTTATGGTGATTCGCTCATACAACAAACGGGGATTTCCTGGAGGTGGCAAGTAGATGACCAGATAGCATGAGCCATCTGGATTGGAAAGAGGATATGTATAGACGGTGCCTGGGATTCCTTGATAAATGGACTGAACGACCTGTTGAATCGTGGGAAATTGCGTTAAAGGAAATGCTATACTGCTCATACCCACGGAACGACAAGAACCATTGATTCCCGCGATGGATTGCCATCCAATTTGCTGATTTGGTGCTGCTCCAAATTCGCACGCATAATAATCCGCCGTCACATGGATCTGCACCGCTACAGGGGTCCGGCTAATGAGATATTTGCAGACAGCGCCCACGCGGATGGCAAGCACATGCTCATGCCTGCTGCGATGAGCATAAGCTGAAGCGGATTCGTCAGCCTTTGCCTCATCGCTCTCCTCCCGGAGAAAACACTGAAACGATTCCTCTGACATCCGCTGATGTCAATGCCATGTTTGCAAAGGGGCGCAGCGCCGGAAGAAGAGCGCTAGGCTTGGCGCAAATTGAGCGCAAAGGAGGTGGGCATGCCGCGGTATCGTTCCTGGACGACGACGCACGGGCGCAATATGGCCGGCGCACGCGCGCTCTGGCGCGCCACGGGCCACCATGAAGACGACTGGGACAAGCCCATCATCGCGATCGCCAACTCGCACACCGAGTTCGTGCCCGGCCATGTGCATCTCGCCAAGGCGGGCGAAGTCGTGGCGCGCGCCGTGCGCGAGGCGGGCGGCGTGCCCAAGGTCTTTCACACGATCGCGATTGACGACGGCATCGCGATGGGGCACGAAGGCATGCTTTATTCGCTGCCGAGCCGCGATCTCATCGCCGATTCCGTGGAATACATGGTCAATGCCCATTGCGCCGATGCGATCGTCTTCATCTCCAACTGCGACAAGATTACGCCCGGCATGCTCATGGCCGCGGCACGCCTCAACATCCCCGCGATCTTCGTCTCGGGCGGGCCGATGGAGGCGGGCAAGGTGCGCCTTGGGGAGGGCGAGCGCAGGCTGGATCTCGTGGATGCGATGGTCATGGCCGCGGACGATCACTACAGCGACGAAGAGGTCGCTGCGATTGAGCGCTCGGCCTGCCCGACCTGCGGCTCGTGCTCGGGGCTTTTTACGGCCAACTCCATGAACTCGCTCACCGAGGCCTTGGGGCTGGCGCTTCCCGGCAACGGGACGCTTGTGGCCACCCACGCCTGGCGCAAGAAGCTCTTTGAGGAAGCAGGAAGGCGCATCGTGGAGCTTGCGCGGCGCTGGTATGAAGAGGAGGACACGAGTGTGCTTCCGCGCACGATCCTTTCGCGCGAGGCGTTCTTGAACGCGATGCGGCTGGATATCGCGATGGGCGGAAGCACCAACACGGTGCTGCACCTTTTGGCGATCGCGCAGGAAGCGGGCGTGGATTTCACCTTGGACGACATTGACCAGCTTTCGCGCGAGACACCCACCCTTTGCAAGATCGCGCCCTCGTCCCACTACCACATGGAGGACATGCATCGCGCAGGCGGCGTCTTTGGGCTTTTGGCGGAGCTGGATCGCTTGGGGCTGATCGCGCGCGAGGTGCCGACCGTGCATGCGCCCACACTCGGCGATGCGATCGCGCGCTGGGATGTGATGAATCCCGAAAACGAAGAAGCGCGGCGCTTCTTCTCGGCGGCGCCGGGTGGTGTGCCCACCTTGGAGCCGTTCTCACAAGAGAACACCTGGGCATTGGATCTGGATCGCGCAGGCGGCTGCATCCGCGACGGCGCGCACGCCTATGCCGAAGA
>WFOX01000052.1 GCA_015487905.1 Mariprofundales bacterium | reverse complement strand
CCGAAGCGACGGAAGAGCACGCCAAGGCACTCGTGCACTACGGCGAGGCCTTGGGAATCCTTTTTCAGATCGCCGACGATGTGCTGGATGCCACCCAACCCACGGAGGCGCTCGGCAAAACCGCCGGCAAAGACGCCGCCCAAGGCAAGGCGACCTTTGTGGCCGTGCTCGGGCTGGCCCAGGCGCGCGAGGAAGGGGAAGCATGGCTTGCACGCGCCAAGGAAAGCGCAAGGGACCTACCCCATCCCGACGAGCTTGTGCAGCTTGCGGAGTTCGCATGGAAGCGCACGCGATAGACCCCAAGCGCTATCCCTTGCTTGCGCGCATAGACGGCCCCGCCGATCTCAAGCGGCTTGCGCGCGCCGAGCTCAAGCAGCTCGCTGAGGAAATCCGCGCGTTTCTTTTGGAGGCGCTTGCGCCGATCGGCGGGCACTTGGGCGCCAATCTCGGTGTGGTGGAGCTAACGATCGCGTTGCATTATGTGTTTGACTCGCCGCGCGAGCCGATCATTTGGGATGTGGGTCATCAAAGCTATGTGCACAAGATCCTCACGGGCCGCAAGGAAGGCATCTACACGATCCGGCAAACGGGCGGGCTTTCGGGCTTCACGAAGCGCGACGAATCCCCGCACGATGTCTTCGGCGCGGGGCATGCCTGCACCTCCATCTCAGCCGCTCTTGGCTTTGCCTGCGCGCGCGATCTGATGGGTGGGACGCATCAGGTCGTCGCCGTGATCGGCGATGGCGCTCTCGGCGGCGGCATGGCGCTGGAAGCGCTCAACCACGCAGGGCACCTGCAAAAAAAGCTGCTTGTGGTGCTCAACGACAACGAAATGTCCATCTCGCCGAATGTCGGCGCGATCGCCAACTATCTTGCGCGCATCATCACAGGCGGGCCTTACGCGCGCATGCGCGAAAAGGCGAAGGAAATCCTTGCGCGCATCCCCGGGGCGCTGGAGGCCGCGCACAAGCTGGAGGCGCATGCCAAGGGCGTGCTCACCCCAGGCGGGCTTTTTGAAGAGCTTGGCTTTCGCTACATCGGCCCGATTGACGGCCACGATCTGGATGCGCTCATTCCGACCCTGGAGAACTGCCGCCGGCTTCCGGGGCCGGTGCTGTTGCATGTGCTTACGCGCAAGGGCAAGGGTTTTGCGCCGGCCGAGGACTCACCCGAGGTTTGGCACGGCATCGGCCCGTTTGATCCCACCACGGGCAAGCCGCTTGCCAAGAAGGGCGCGCGCCCCACATGGACGAACATCTTCGGCGATGCGCTCGTGGAACTTGCCGAGCACGATCCCCGTATCGTGGCGATCACGGCGGCGATGTCCGCGGGCACGGGGCTTTCGCGCTTCGCGAAGCGCTTTCCTGAGCGTTTCTTTGATGTCGGCATCGCCGAGCAGCATGCGGTCACCTTCGCGGCGGGGCTCGCCGCAGCCGGCATGCGGCCTGTGTGCGCGATCTATTCCACCTTTCTGCAACGCGCCTATGACCAGATCATCCACGATGTCGCGCTGCAAAGGCTTCCCGTCGTCTTCTGTCTGGACCGCGCGGGCATCGTCGGTGCCGACGGCGCCACCCATGCCGGCATCTTGGATCTCGCCTATCTGCGCTGCGTGCCGAACATGGTGGTCATGGCGCCTTCCAGCGCCGCGGAGCTTGTCGCAATGCTCGCCTTTGCGCTTGGGCAGGATGCACCGTGCGCGATCCGCTACCCGCGCGACGAGGCGGATCCGCCCATGCCCGATGAGGCGGAAGCAGAGCCGATGCAGCTTGGCAAGGCGAGGCTCGTGCGCAAAGGCGAGGAAGGGGTGCTTGTGGCTGTAGGGCACACCTTGGCGCGCGCCCAAGAAGCGCTGGAAGCAGTCGGATGCGATTTCGCCCTCGTGGATTTGCGCTTTGTGAAACCCTTGGATGTGGCGCTGCTTGCCGAGCTTGCCGGCGCATCGCGGCCCGTTGTCGTTGTGGAGGAAGGGGTTGCGGCAGGCGGTGCGGGCGAGGCGATCACGGCGGCGCTTGTCGCGCGCGGCTGGCGCGGAAGGTTCGTCTCCGTGGGCGTGCCCGATCGCTTCCCGCCGCACGGCGCGCCCGAGGATGTGCGCGCGGCACTCGGGCTTTCTGCTGAGGCCATCGCGAAAAGGCTTCAAGAGGCCGCAGCCTAGGCCACGAGCGCTTCGCGATCCTCCAAGGGGGCGAACATGGCGGCGATTTCCTCGGCCGTGCGCGCTTGCATGATCGCCTCGCGCACTTCCTCGCGCTTGAGCATGCGCGCAAGCCGCGCCAGCAGCGCAAGCCCCGCTTCGTCTTCGCCTTCCGGCACGAGCAGCATGGCCACGATGTGCACGGGCTGATCGTCCACGGCGTCAAAGTCAATCCCCTGCGCATGGCGCGCAAGCGCGAGCATCGGATGCGTGAGGTTCGCGATCTTGCCGTGCGGGATCGCGACCCCATGCCCCATGCCGGTGCTGCCCAAGCGCTCGCGAGCCATGACGACTTCCAGCACTTGATCCGGATCCAGCGAGCCGAGCGTTTCCGCAAGCTCCGTGATCACGGCGCGCTTGGAACGCGCCTTGGAATCCAAAATGACATGCTCGGGCTCCAACAACATGGACGCCTCCCGCGCCGCTAGCGGCCCTCCTTGACGCGCCGCGCCTCTTGCGCGGCGTGGTTTTGCAGATGCCGCTTGAGCTTGGCTTGATACTTTTTGAGCTGGCGATTGAGCTTGTCCACGACGACATCAATCGCCGCATAAAGGTTTTCTTCCACGGCCTTGGCGTGGAGCGTTTCGCCTTTGGCGTGCACGGTCACCTCGCAGATGTGCTGCCGCTTTTCCACCGAAAGCACGACATGGACATCCAAGACCTGATCCACGGCCGCTTTCAGGTGCGAAAGCTTCTCCTCCACATGCGCCTTGAGCGCATCCGTAAGCTCCACATGATGTCCCGTGATCGTAAGCCGCATTCTCACCTCCTGCTTGCATGTTCGCGCGCACGCCGCCTGCGCACGCTCGTGGATGGAATCCCCATTTGCTCGCGATACTTGGCCACGGTGCGGCGGGCGATCTGAATCCCCTCCATTTGCAGCCGCTCCGCGATGGCCTGATCCGAAATCGGTCGTCCGGGTGGTTCGGATTCAATGAGCATGCGAATGCGTTGCTTCACACGGTGCACGGACACAGCCCCGCCGCCACGCGTCGGCAGCCCACCCGAGAAAAACCGCTTCAGCTCCACCACGCCGACGGGGGTGAGCGCATATTTGCCGCTCGTCACACGCGAAACCGTGGATTCGTGGATGCCGAGCTCTTCGGCCACCTCTTGCAGGGTCAGCGGTCGCAGCCCCAGCACGCCGATCTCCAAAAACAGCCGTTGACGCCGCGCGAGACAACGCCCCACCGCCAGCATCGTTTGCGCGCGCTGCGCAAGCGCCTTGAGCAAAAACTTCGCCTCCTGGCGCGCACGCCGCACAAAGGCCGCGTCCTCCCCTTCCCAGCGCGCCCGCGCCCAGCGCTCGTTCATGCGCAACCGCTGCCACTCGGCATCGGCAAGCTCCACCTCAATCTCACCCGTATTCGTGCGGCGGAAGATGAGCTCCGGCCGGACATACAGCCCCGGTGTGCCGCGAAGCCCATGCCCAGGCCAAGGATCCAAGCGCCTAAGCCGCGCGCGCGCCTGTGCCGCCTCTTGCGCGGAGCAATGCGCCGCTTCCGCCAGCACCGCATCGCTTTCGGCGAGCGCCTCAGGACAATGCATCAAGATGCGGCGGCACAACGCATCCATTGGGTTGCGGCCATCAAGCTGCAACAAGAGGCATTCGGTCAAATCCCGCGCGCCCACTCCCGCCGGCTCCAGATGATGCACCACCTCTTCCAACACGCGCTCCACTTCCTCGGGCGAGGCCGCAACCGCCTCACCAACCTCGCGCGGATCCGCGCGGAAATAGCCGTCTTCGTCCAGCGAATCCACGATCGCATGCGCGATCGCGCGCGCGCGTTCGTCCATCGGTTGGCGGTCAATCTGCTCATGCAAGCGTGCAAGCAAAGTCGGCTCATCGCGCCAGAGCGCCTCGCGATTGCCCTCCTCCTCAGCAAACGAAGAACGCACCCAGTCCCAGCGCTCATCGCCGCTTTCAAGGGCCGCTTGCTCCGCCTCCGCGGATTCCAATGAGGCCTCTTCTTGCGGTTCTTCTTCCAGCTCCAGCAAGGGATTTTCGGCCAGCACGGTTTCCAAGAACGCGGAAAGCTCCAATGCGTTCATCGCAAGAATCTGAAGGCTTTGCCGCAGTTCCTGCGTGATCGCAAGTTGAAGGCGTTGATCGGTTTGCGCCCGCAAACTCATCTTTGCTTACCCTTCCCCACAAACACCTTATAGCCCTTTTGCGCGCCCCCTTCAATCCTCCTTGGGCATGAACGGCGCAAGCAGCTCGCGCAATTCGCCTGAGGCGTGCATCTCGGCCATGATGTCCGAGCCGCCGATGAGCTCGCCATTCACATAAAGCTGCGGATAGGTGGGCCAGTTGCCGTATTCCTTCACGGCCTCGCGCAGCTCGGGATCCAAAAGCACATTCACGGCCTCAAACGGCACGCCATAGCTTTGCAGAATCGCGACCGCGCGCTGCGAAAAGCCGCACTGCGGAAACTCCGGCGTGCCCTTCATGAACAGCACAACCGGATGCGACTTCACGATCTCGTCAATCTTCTCAAGCCATGCCTTGCGATCCATCTTCGCCTCCTTGCGCTTCCTCGGGCGTGCGCGCCACGATGCGCACGGCATGCACGCGCTGCATCCACTCGCCCAGCGCCGCATGCACGCGCCGATGCCGCTCAATGCGCTTCATGCCGGCAAAGGATGGGCTGATCACCTCAATCTTCAGGTGGTTGAGATCACGCCAAGGCGCCACGCGCACCTCGGCGTCAGGAAACGCCGCCTGCAACTGCCTCTGCATCGCCTCAAGCGCATCCATGCCGCTTGCCTCCTCGTGCGCGCGATTTGGTGGGCGCGGCAGGATTCGAACCTGCAACCAACCGGTTATGAGCCGGCTGCTCTAACCGTTGAGCTACGCGCCCCTTTTTCATGCTAGCGCGCAGCCTGCGGCGTGGAAGCCTGCCCGGGCGCCGGCATGTTGAGCCGCTCTTCTATCGCACCGAAAAGCTCGCGCGCGGGCTTGCGGCGAATGCGGGCGCGCTTCCAGCGCCCGGAAGAAGGATCATACACCTGGCCTACCGTGCGCAGCTCCAATAATGCGCCTTGCTCGCCGCTTTTGGCGTGCGCGCGGTAGATGCGTGCAAGAAAACGATAGCGCACGAGCTTGCTGCCGGAGCCAAAGAGGATCACGGAACTGATGCGCCCTTTGCGCACCCAATCCGTCGTGATCACGCCGCTTGCCGAGTCCACGGCCTCCACAGGCAGTCCCAGCGCCGTCATCGCATCCACGGTGGCCGAAAAGAGCTCCGCCGGCGCAACCGGATAAAAGCGCGCATCCAAACGCACGGCCTTGCCCGTGATGTAGCGCCGATAACGCGCCGGCAATGGTGCGCCTTCGCTTGCGCCGATCGCCTCGGGATGGGGAAGCTGGATCTTATCCACCAGCACGGGCGGCACATCCAGCGGCGGGCGTGCGGGCGCGCCCTTGGCGGTATTGGCGCCGCGCATGTATGCGGGCTGATCCTTGCCCTCATCCACATCCCAAAACAGCTTGGGCATGCCTCCGCTGCACGCGGCCAACAGCAGGCAAGCCCCCCAAATGAACGCCCTTCGCATGGCCGCGGCATTCCAATCCTCCCGCGGCGCGGGGTCAAGGCGCAGGTGTTTTTCATCGTTCATTGAGACATGCGCCGCTATCCTGCGCCGCGCCTGCGCAAAGCGCAGGGATGCATACACCAGCTCAAGGAGGAACGCTTGAAACGCTTCTTCTTGGCGCTTGCCACGGCTTCGTTTGCTTCCGCGGCGCTTGCTGCAAAAGCGCCTGTGGCCCTGCATCCCGTGCACCTCTTCATGCCCGACGGCGCGCATGTGCGCACGGATCGCTTCTATCCGCACGCAGCCGGCCCCTTCGTCGTCTTCACCGAGCACGATCGGCGCGGCTTTCGCGTGGTGCGCGTGCGCAAAAGCGCACCAGAAGCGCTGCGCCGCGTGATCGCGCCGCTTGCAGCAGGCGAGCAGCTTCGCTTCGGCGTCGCCCTTGCCGATGGCGGCGTGGGCTATGTCACGAACCGCATCGGCCCGATCTCGGCCTGGCTCAAGGAACCCCAAGGGGATGCGCATGTGGCGATTGCCAACCTTGGGGTGTGGAACGGCGCGCTTGCGCCGTTGCACCTTGCCGCCGATGCGAACGGCGTGCACTGGTGCTTTGATACGACGCTTGAGAAAACGCGCTACAATCAGCTTTTGCAGGCATTCACCAAGCCCGCGCATTGGGAGCTTTTGGGCCAGCATTGGCGCATCTACGATAGCCGCTTCGCCGCGCACAAGCTCGCCTACGAGCGCACGGTGGAAGGCGCAACCGGCAACCACTTCGCGCCGCCTGTGTTGTTTTTGTTTGACCGCCGCACGAGTTCGCTGGCGATGATCCCGAACGCGGCCTTCTGTGCGCTTTCCCCGGACGGCACCAAGCTCGCCTTCGTGCGCGTCGTGCGCGGCAACTACGACATCTGGATGCAGGATCTTTCCAGCGGCGAGCTTACCCAGCTTACGACTTCGCCCTATGCCGATGTGGAGCCTGCCTTCTCCCCTGACGGCACGCGCCTTGCCTTTGTCTCCAATCGTGCCAGCAAAGGCGATGTGCGCCGCACCTCTATCTATGTCTTGGAGCTTGCCACGGGCCGCATCCAGCGCATCACGAATGCACCTGGCGCAACCGACGGCGGCCCCACCTGGCTGGATGACCACACGATCCTCTTTCACTCCAACCGCGACCCCAAGCATCCGCAAGCGCGCACGGACGGCCGCTGGCGGCTTTGGGTTGTGGATCTCACGCGCTAAAGGAGGATGACGATGCGAACGGCCCTGATCGGCGCTGCACTGGCCATCACATTCGCCCTTCCCGCCCAGGCCGGGATTTTGGAATGGCTGCAAGCCCATCGCCCGCAATCCACGCAGGCTTCTGCGACGAAGAAGCCGCATGCGCAGACCCCCTCGCTTCCTGCGCCGGAGCTTGTGACCCTCGCCGAAGGGCGCACCGAGGCCTTTCCCGCGCTTTCGCCGGATGGGCGGCATCTGCTCGTCGTCAGCGCCAAAGGCCGCAAAGCTGCGCTTGCGCTTTATACGACAAGCTCGGGCGAGTTCTTGCGCGTGTTGGAGGACGATCCCGATGCCGTGCACGCCTTCGGCTGGCTGGATGACGCGCACATCTTCTTCTTCAGCCACCGCGCAGGGGCACCGGGGATTTGGAAGAAGTCGGCAAATGGCACAGGGCCGCTTGCACGGCTCGTGCGTTTGGATGCGGGCGCGCGCGCGGCCTGGCCGCTTGCCGACGGGGCGTGGCTCGTGCTCGTGGACGGTGAGGCCGCATCCAAGCCCTTTGCGTTTGCGCGCGCGAAGCGACAAGGCACGCTCGTGCGGCTGGATGCCGACGGCACGGCCAAGGTGCTTGCGCAAGGCGGCACGCCGAGCGTGTCCCCAAACGGCCAATGGATCGCTTTTTCCATGGCCGAGGGCAAAAGCCGGCACATCTTCGTAATCCGTGCCGACGGCACGGGACTTGTGCAGCTCACCACCGGCCGCTTCGTGGATGCGGAGCCTGCGCTTTCACCGGATGGCGAGTGGATCGTCTTCACCTCCAACCGCCCCATCACCCCCAAGGCGCGCAAGCGCCATTGGCACATCTGGGCGATTCGCCGCGACGGCACGGGGCTGCAACCGCTCACAAGCGGTGATGCGGATGACGGTGCACCGCGCGTGGGAACGGACGGCAAGGTGTATTTCCACTCCAACCGCAAGGTATCCAAGGAGCTTGCCAAGCAGTGGGGCGTGCGGCGCGCAGTGCGCGGCTTTCACATCTGGCGCGTGCCGCTTCCCAAAAAGAGCCCGATACAACCCGGCACGCAGGGCAACTAAAGCCCACACCCAAAGCCCCGCGGACGCTCCCGCGGGGCTTTTTCCAAGAAGCGCCCGTCGTGAGAAAATAGCAAGCTGCAACCTAGCCCACAGCGCCCTTTCCCAAATGGCTTGCAGACACCGCCTGCCAGATCGCCCTCCAGGGCGACGCTATGCCCGTAGAATTTTCACCCACCGGCACGAGAACATAGTGTTTTAGGCAGACTCTCTATCTCGGCGGCCGCCATCGCAGTCAAGATCCAGTCGTCTATCCGACGCCGGTCAGTAGCTCTTGCGAAAGACCGTGCCGCCGCACTTCGGGCAGGGCGGCACGCGGCCCGTGCGCTTGAAGTGTAGCTCCTGGCCGCAATCCACGCAGGTGAGCGTGCCCGCGCTCGTGATCTCACCCGAGCGCACCGTGATCGTCTGCTCCGCGCGCGCGGCCAGGCCCTTGAGCGCGTCTGCCGCGGCGGAGACGACGGAGACGAACATCGCCACGGCGCCCGCGCCGATGCGCGCGGGATGCAAGCGCTCGCGCGCCTCTTCCCCGAGCTCGCCCACAAGCTGGGCAAGATCGCGCTCCAAGAACGCCTT
>WFOX01000051.1 GCA_015487905.1 Mariprofundales bacterium | reverse complement strand
GGCGTTTCGCGACCGCATGCTTGCGCGCTGGGCGCGGGAAGAGCACGATTCCGATGGGAGTGAGGAACATGCGTAAGATCGGTTGGATGTTGGGGATGATGCCGGGTCTTGCATGGGCGGCGCCGGCAGGGCCGGGGGCGGCGGATTTCGTAATTCAGCTTGTGCCGCTCATCATCATCTTTCTCATTTTCTACTTTTTGCTCATTCGCCCGCAGCAAAAGCGCATCAAGCAGCACCAGGCGCTCGTAAATAGTCTGAAAAAGGGCGATAAAATCGTCACGGGCGGCGGCATTTACGGCACGGTCGTGGAGGCAAGGCCCGATGAGGAATGGATCAAGGTGGAGATCGCCCAGGGCGTGCGCGTGCGCGTAAAGCGCAGCACGATCTCGGGCTTGGCGGAGTAGCGCGGTGCAACGCTTCCCGCGTTGGAAATACGGCCTCATCCTTGCGGTGCTCGCAATCTCCATTGCCGCCGCGCTTCCCAATGTCGCCCAGGTGCCGAGTTGGTGGCCGTTTCAAAAGCCCTTGCATCTCGGGCTGGATCTCAAGGGCGGCGTGCATCTCGTGCTGGATGTGGATGTGGATAAGGCCGTGGCGCATGCGCGTGATGAGGCGATTGCTGAAGCGCGGCGCGTCCTGCGCAAGGCCGGCATCCGCTATCGGCGCATCGCGGCCGAAGGCGATGACGCGATCGCGATCACGCTCAAGCGCCCTGAGCAGACCGATGAGGCGCTGGATCGCTTGCAGGAGGAGCTCGGCGGCGAGTTCAAGGTGGGCGGCGGCAAGGGATTCATTCGCCTTGTGATGCGGCCTGCGCATGCAGAAGAGGTGCGCAACTTCGCCGTGGAGCAGGCGATTGAGGTCGTGCGCGGGCGCGTGGATGCGCTTGGCACCACGGAGCCTGTGATCGCGCGCCAGGGCAAGCGCCGCATCGTCGTGCAAATCCCGGGCTATGAGGACACGGCGCGTGCGAAACGCATCCTCGGCAAGACCGCGCAGCTTGAGTTTCACCTCGTGGATGAGCCGATGGAGGAGAAGCTGGACAAGGCGCTGCGCGAAGGCCCGCCGCCGGATGATGTGATCCTCTATGGCCCGCGGCCCGAGCGCCGTCCGTATCTCGTCAAGCGCCGTGCGGCGCTTACGGGTGCCGAGGTGGCGGAAGCGCGTGTCGGCATTGACTCGCGCACGGGCGAATACGCGGTCGTGCTCAAGTTCAACCGCAAGGGCGCGCGCAAGTTCGATCGGCTCACGCGTGACCATGTCGGCGAGCGCTTCGCGATCGTGCTGGAAGGGGTCGTGCGCAGCGCGCCCGTGATCCGCGAGCGCATCGCAGGCGGAGTTGCGCAGATCACGGGCGGCTTTACGCGCACCGAGGCGCACGATCTTGCGATTGTGCTGCGCGCAGGCGCCTTGCCCGCGCCTGTGAAGGTCGTGGAGGAGCGCACGGTGGGGCCGAGCCTCGGGCGCGACTCCATCGCCGCCGGCATCCGCGCGATCATCGCAGGCGGCCTCATCGTGCTCGCCTTCATGGCCTTTTACTACCGCGGCTTCGGGCTGGTCGCCGATCTCGCGCTCATCTTCAACCTCGTGATCCTCGTCGCGGTCATGAGCATGCTCGGGGCCACACTCACGCTTCCGGGCATTGCCGGGATTGTGCTCACAGTCGGCATGGCCGTGGATGCGAATGTGCTCATCTTTGAGCGCATCCGCGAGGAGCTGCGGCTGGGCAAAACGCCGCTTGCCGCCGTGGACGGCGGCTTTGAAAAGGCCTTTTCCACGATCGTGGATGCGAACCTCACGACGCTGATTGCCGCGATCGTGCTCTTCCAGTTCGGCACGGGGCCGGTCAAGGGCTTTGCCGTGACGCTGTCCATCGGCATTTTGGCCTCCATGTTCACGGCGCTCACCTTCACGCGCGGCGTGCTCGCGCTCTTCCTCGAGCGGCGGCGCGTGGCGGCGCTCAGCATTTAGGAGACGAAAGATGTGGCGCATCGTGCCTGAGGATGTGGCGATCCCGTTCGTGGCATGGCGCAAGGCGGCTTTTGCACTCTCGGCGCTTTTGATCCTTGCTGCGCTTGCAAGCTTTGCCTTGCGCGGCCTCAATCTCGGCATTGATTTTACGGGCGGGACGCTCATTGAGCTGCGCTTTGAACAAGCGCCTCAGCTTGCCAAGCTGCGCGAGATCCTGCAAAAAGAGGGCTTTGCGGGGGCGGTGATTCAGGAGTTCGGCGCGCCCACGGAAATCCTCATCCGTGTGCCGAATCTCGCGGGCGAGAAATCCAGCGAGATCGGCGCGCGCGTGCTTGCCGCCGTCAAAAAGATGGATGCGCGGGCCGAGATGCGCCGCGTGGAGTATGTGGGGCCGCAGGTGGGCCGCGAGCTTGCACGCGCTGGGATCAAGGCCATCGTGATCGCGCTTGTGGCCATTCTCGTCTATGTCGCGTTTCGCTTTGAGCTGCGCTTTGCGCTTGCCGCGATTGCGGCGCTTGTGCATGACACGATCATCACGGTGGGCGCGTTTTCGTGGACGCAGATGGAGGTGTCGCTGCCCGTGGTTGCGGCGGTGCTGACCGTGATCGGCTATTCGCTCAATGACACGATCGTCGTCTTTGACCGCATCCGCGAGCGCTTCGCCGACAACCGCAAGCGCAAAGAGCCGCTGCCTGAGGCCGAGATCGCCAATCTTGCGATCAATGAGACGCTCTCGCGCACCTTGATCACTTCGCTGACCACGCTGTTCGTCGTGCTGGCCTTGTTCTTCTTGGGCGGGCAGGTGATTCACGGCTTTGCGTTTGCGCTGCTCGTGGGCATCGTGATCGGCACCTATTCGTCCATTTTCGTCGCCACGCCGCTGATGCTGGCGCTTGCGGGCAAGCTCAAGCTCACCGACGAAGGCGCGGAAAAGGAGCTGGAGGCGCAGCCATAGCGGGGATTCCGGGCGATCTTGGGCTGACCGCGGGCGGTGCGCTGCTTGTGACCGCCTATGGCGACGATTGGGTGCGCCTGGGCGAGCGCATCGTGCGCACGGGCTTTCTCGTGCTGGAGGGCAAGCTGCATGCGCCTTGGGGCGCGGCTTGGGAAGCGCTGGGGGAAAAGGACTTCGCCGAGGTGCTCGCCGTGCGGCCCGATGTGCTGCTCGTAGGCTCAGGCAGGCGCACGCGCTGGCTTGCTGAGGCCTTGCGCGCGCGGTTTGCCGAGGCGCGCGTGGGGCTTGAGTGCATGGACACGCGCGCGGCCTGCCGCACCTACAATCTTCTCGCAACAGAGGGGCGGCGCGTGGCGCTCGCCGCGCTCGTGCCGAACGCATGAAGGGGTTTTACACGCTAGAAGTAAAGGCACATTTCTCGGCTGCGCATGCGCTGCGCGGCTATCCGGGCGATTGCGCGCGCTTGCACGGCCACAACTGGCATATCACGCTCTTTGTGCGCGCGGACAAGCTGGATGAACTCGGCATGGGCGTGGATTACAAGCTGCTCAAGCGCGCGCTCAAAGATGCGATCGCGCCTTGGGATCACCAAAACCTCAATGAGATCCCGCCCTTTGACCGCATCAACCCGACGAGCGAGGCTGTGGCCAGGGAGTTGTTTTTGCGCCTTGCGGACACCATCAATCAACCAGGGATTCGTGTGGTCGCCGTGCGCGTGGCCGAGACCTGCACGGCGGCCGCGACCTATCAAGAGGTTGAGGGGTTGGTGGCATGAGCGCCAAGCGCTTGTATCGCATCCGCATGATGCATCAGGACAAGGTGATTGAGATTTACGCCAAAAGCGTGGGCCCTGCGGGCATGCTGGGCTTCGTGGAGATCGGCGATCTCAGCTTCGGCGAAACCGGCCGGCTGGTGGTGAGCCCCGAGGAAGAGGCGCTCAAGCGTGAGTTTGAGGGCGTCAAGCGTTTCTTCGTGCCCATGCATGCGATCGTGCGCATTGACGAGGTGGATCGCGCGGGGGCAGCACGCGTGATCTCGGGCAATGTCGTGAAACCTGCGGCCTTCGTGCCGTTTCCGGCCCAGGGACGCAAGGAGTAGGCCATGAACACGAAGCGATCCGAAGAGCTCTTTGCGCGCGCGAAGACGCTTCTTCCGGGCGGCGTGAACTCGCCCGTGCGCGCCTTCAAGTCCGTGGGCGGCACGCCGCGCTTCATCGCGCGCGCCAAGGGCGCCTACATTTGGGATGAAGACGGCAACCGCTACATAGACTATGTCGGCTCTTGGGGGCCGATGATCTTGGGCCATGCCGATGCCGATGTCGTGCAGGGCGTGCAGGAAACGGCGGCAAATGGCCTGAGCTTTGGGGCGCCCACGGCCTTGGAGGTGGAACTCGCTGCGCTTGTTGTGGAGATGGTGCCCTCCATAGAGGTCGTGCGCTTTGTGAACTCGGGCACCGAGGCCGTCATGAGCGCCTTGCGCCTTGCGCGCGGCTACACGAAGCGGCCCTACATCCTCAAGTTTGAGGGCGGCTACCACGGCCATGCGGACGGTTTGCTCGTAAAAGCGGGAAGCGGTGCCGCCACCTTCGGCACGCCGGATTCGGCAGGCGTGCCCGAGGACTATGCGCGGCTCACCTTGAGCGCCCCGTTCAACGACGAAGAAGCCGTGGAGCGCATCTTCGCCGAATATGGGGAGCGGATCGCCGCCGTGATCGTGGAGCCTGTGCCCGGCAACACAGGGGTTTTGGATCTCATGACGACGGGCTTTTTGCCGTTTCTGCGCGAGATCACCAAGCGCTACGGCGCCTTGCTCATCTTTGATGAGGTCATGAGCGGCTTTCGCGTAGCACCAGGCGGTGCGCAGGAGCGCTTCGGTGTGATGCCCGATCTCACATGTCTCGGCAAGATCATCGGCGGCGGCATGCCTGTGGGCGCCTATGGCGGCCCGCGCGAGATCATGCGGCTTGTGGCCCCCGAAGGCCCCGTCTATCAGGCGGGCACGCTCTCGGGCAATCCGGTTGCGATGCGCGCGGGGCTGGAAACGCTCAAGAAGCTGCGCGATCCCGAGGTCTATCGCGTGCTTGAGCGGCGCACGGAGGCGCTTTGCGAAGGACTGCGCGAGGCCGCTTGGGAAGCGGGTGTGCCCGTGTGCGTGCAGGCGATCGGCGCGATGTTCACGGTCTTTTTCACGGACAAGGAAACCGTGCGCACGCACGAGGATGTGAAGAACTGCGATCTTGCGCGCTTTGCACGCTTTTTCCATGCTCTTTTGGCGCGCGGCGTCTATTTCCCGCCGAGCCAGTTTGAGGCCGCGTTCACCTCACTTGCGCATGGCGATGCGGAAATCCAAGCCACGATCGCCGCCGCGCGCGAGGCATTCCGTGAGATTGCAAGCTGAAGGAGGCCGCCGATGGCGACGAACGAAGTGAAGATGGATGCGAACAATCTTTGGCGCGAGGAGACCTACACCGATCTGCGTGTGGGCACGATCCGCGTGCTGCACCCCGTGGATGCCGAGGGCAAGCCCGATCCCAAGCGCAAGGTGCGCTTTGAGGGCACGGCGCACGTGCTCACGCCCTCGGGGCTTTTGCCGATCACCTTCCCGATTGAGGCGGACACGCTCGCCGAGGCCGTGGCGCGCTTCGGCGAGGCCGCGAAGAAGGGGTTGGAGGAGACCGCGCGCGAGATTGAGGAGCTGCGTCGTGAGGCCGCGCGCAGCATCGTCGCCGCGCGTCCTGAGGATCTCGCCAAGCTCAAGCAAGGGGGCGGCCAGGGCGGCATGCCGCCTGCAGGCGGCGCCGGCGGCGGCATCATCCTGCCGTGAAGGCGCTTGTAGAGGCCGTTTCCTTTGATGCGCGGGGGCTTGTGCCCGCAATCGCCCAGGATGCGCGCACGCAGGAAGTGCTCATGCTCGCCTGGATGAACCGCGAGGCGCTGGAAAAAACCTTGACAACGGGCTATGCGCACTATTGGTCGCGCTCGCGCGGCAAACTTTGGAAGAAGGGCGAAACGAGCGGCCATGTGCAGCGCGTCGTGGAGCTGCGGCTGGACTGCGACGGCGATGCAATCCTTTTGCTCGTGGAGCAAACGGGGCCAGCCTGCCACACGAACCGGCGAAGCTGCTTTTATCGTCGTGCCGAGAACGGCACCTGGCGCGTGATTCTGGAGCCTCAAGATGACGCCTGAGGCGGTGCTCGCGGCGCTTGAGAAGGTGCTCCTCGCGCGCAAGGGCGCGGACCCTGAGACCTCCTATGTCGCAAGCCTTTATGCCGATCCTGCGCGCATGCTGAAAAAGCTGGGCGAGGAGGCGACAGAACTTGTGATCGCCGCCGCCGAAGGCAAGCGCCAGGCGATCGTGCATGAGGCCGCGGATCTTTGGTTTCACACGCTCGTGGTGCTTGCGCACCATGGGCTTTCGGCGCAAGATGTGCTTGCGGAACTTGCCCGGCGCTTCGGCGTGTCCGGGCATGAGGAAAAACGCCGCCGCAAGGGGGAGGGCGCATGAGCGACTGCATCTTTTGCCGCATCCGCGATGGCGAGCTTCCGTGCAAAAAGGTGTATGAGGATGAGGATGTGCTTGCGTTTCACGACATCCATCCCAAGGCGCCCGTGCATGTGCTCGTGATCCCCAAGCAGCATGTGGCGACCTTCTCCGATGCCGATGAGGCGCTGCTTGGCAGGCTCATGGATCGCGTGCGCCATGTGGCTGATAGTGTGCTGGGGCTGAAAGAGGGCTGGCGGCTTATCGTCAATGTGCGCGCAGGCGGCGGCCAGGAGGTCTATCACCTGCACGCGCACATCCTGGGCGGCAAGAGGCTTTCGTTTTAGGCTGTGCGCACGATTGCGGAGACCTTAGCCGGGGCGCTGCCGCGCAATGCGTGGGAAGCGCTTGCCGCGCTTGCGCGCGTTCAGCGCGTGTGGGAAGGGGTCGTGGGCAAGCTGCTCGCTGGGCATGCGGTGCCCGTGGAGGTGCGCAACGGCACGCTCGTCGTGGCCGTGGATCACGCGCTCTTTGGTGCGCAGTTGCGCGAGCAGGCGCGCTTGGTGCTGCGCGCGCTGCGCAGGCACGGCGCCAAGGGTGTTGCGCGGCTTTGGGTGGTCGTGGCCCCTGAACGCGTGCGCGCTGTGCGCGCTAAGGGGGCAGTGGAAGGGCAGGAGGAAGAGGCTTCCTCGTGGGCCGAACGCAAAGAGGCCGCGCGGCTTCTCGCGCCGGTGATGGATCGCAAGCTCAAGCGCGCGATGTTCCGCGCGATGCTTGCTCAGGCGCGCGCAAAACGCTTCCAAGAAAAAGGAAACGGCGCGCGCAGTTGAATCTTCTTACCTGTTGTGGGATCTTCAAACACGAGTTCCCAAGCGTGCAGCGCCATGCCGTCTTCGTCCCACATTTGCCATAGCGCTTGCGCTTCATCGGGCGCATAAAGCGGATCACCGAGGATCGGAAGTCCCAGAGAGGCCAAGTGCACGCGCAGCTGGTGCGTGCGGCCGGAGCTTGGGGAAAGCGCAAGCAGCGACACAGGGCCTGCTTCGGTGCGCTTGGTGAGCACAAGCCGCCAGCGCGTTTCAGCGGGCTTGCCTTCCGGATGCGCGGCCACGCGATGTCCGGTGGGGGTGGGCACGCCTTTGCGCAGCGCCGAGCGAACGATGCCTTCACGCGATTGCGGTGCGCCGAGCACCCAAGCGAAGTAGCGCTTGCGCGCCTGGCGCGCTGCAAAGGCTTGGGCGAGCCTGCGCATGCTTGCAGGCCCACGCGCAAGCAAAAGCACGCCGCTCGTGCCGCGATCCAGCCGATGCACCAGCCGCAGCTCGGGCGCTTCGTAAAGCGCGCGCAAGACCTCAATAAGGCCCCAGGGATGGTTGCTGCCGCTGTGCACGACCCAGCCCGGCGGCTTGGCCACGGCCATCCATGTGCTTCCCTCGGCGAGCACGGGAATCGTGCGCGCTTTGGCGAGCAATGCCTCAGGTGGCGGCGGCGGCGTTTCGGGAGGCTTGCGCAGGCTTGCAGGCACGAAGATTTCATCACCAGGCCGAAGCCGCAGCGAGGGTTTCGCGCGCTTGCGATTGACGCGCACATTGCCCTTGCGGATGAGCTTCTCCACCAATGCGCGCGGTGCGCGCAGCCGCCGACACAAAAAGCGATCCAACCTGCGCTCGGCGTCCTCTTCGCCGACGATGATGCGCCCGCGCGTAAGCTCCATCCTTGTCAAAGCCAAGGCTCCTTCGTAGGTTTGAGTGCGTGCGAACGCTCGGACTTCGGATGGTGGATGCAAGTTTCGTGATCGCGATGGCGCGCAGGGTTTCGGAACGCGCGCGCATGGGTGCGGGCATCCGAAATCCGGCGACGGCACATCTACATGATTCTTTTGCGTCCGAAAGCGTGCCAACATGTTCCTTGCGCGCGCGGGGCCTTGTGTTTCCAGTTTCCATGTCTTCGGCTCCAGTTGCGCCTGTATCCGATGTGAAGGCGCATCCTCCGGCGGCTCCGCCTGGCTTGCTTTCGGGCGCTGGGGGGATGCACGGTGGCGAAGAAGAAGTTTATGCTCATCAACGCTGCCCACGAGGAGGTGCAGCGCGTTGCGATTGTGGAAGATGGCGTTCTGGACGAGCTGTCCATTGAGTCTTCCACGAAGGCCATTACGAAGGGAAACATCTACAAAGCGCGCATTACGCGCGTAGAAAGCAGCCTGCAAGCGGCGTTTGTGGAATACGGTGCAGCGCGGCAAGGGTTTTTGCCGCTTGCCGAAATCCATCCCGATTACTGGAAGGAGGGCGCGGACAAAAACCAAGATCCGCGCAAGGTGAATATCCAAGATGTCGTGGAACCCAAAACCGAGCTGCTCGTGCAGGTCGTGAAGGAAGAGCGCGGCACGAAGGGCGCGGCGCTCACCACCTACCTCACGCTTGCCGGGCGCTATCTCGTGCTGCATCCGAACTCCAGCCGCCATAGCGGCATTTCGCGTAAGCTCACGGAAGAGGAGCGCCGCGCCGTGCGCGCGCTCGTGAAGCAGTTGGATGTGCCGGAAAACATGGGCCTCATCGTGCGCACGGCGGGTCGCGACCAGAAGCTGGAGGCGCTCAAGCGCGACTATCAATATCTCCGCAGGCTTTGGGATGAGATCCGCATCCGCGGCACGGCGGCCGAGGCCCCAAGCCTCATCTACATGGAGGCGGATCTGGCTACGCGCGCGATCCGCGACCACTACACCGAAGACATTGACGAGGTTTGGGTGGACGATCCCGAGGTCTATGCGCGTGTGAAACAATTCATGCACGCGGTCATGCCTGGGCGTGAGCGCACGGTGAAGCTCTATCGCGGGCGCAAGCCGCTGTTTCGCCACTTCGGCATTGAAGAGCAATGCGAGCAGATCTACGAGCGCGAGATTCGGCTGCCCTCAGGCGGCGTGATCGTGATTGACGCAACCGAGGCGCTCACGGCCATTGATGTGAACTCCTCCAAGGCCACGAGCGAACAGCACATTGAGGAAACGGCGCTCAAAACCAACTTGGAGGCCGCGCGCGAAATCGCGCGGCAGCTGCGCATCCGCGACATCGGGGGCCTGGTCGTCATTGATTTCATTGACATGCCGCTGCGCAAGCAGCGGCAAATGGTGGAAGAGGAGCTGCGTCGCGCCTGCGAAAAGGACAAGGCGCGCATCCAGATGGATCGCATCTCGCGCTTCGGGCTTTTGGAGCTTTCGCGCCAGCGCTTGCAGCCCTCGGTGCGCGAATCCACAACCGAACCCTGCCCGCGCTGCCGTGGCCGCGGCTTCGTGCAAACCGTGGAGGCGATGGCGCTTTTGGTGCTTGCGCGCATTGAGGATTGGGCCGAGCAATCCAAAGGCCCGATGCTCGTCGTGCAGGTGCCCTCGGATGTGGGCGAATACCTCATGAACCGCAAACGCGAGGATCTCGCGCGCATTGAGGAGCTTTATCGCCTGAGTGTGAATCTGCAAATCCGCCCCGATCTCGTCTCACCGCACTATCGCATTGAGCGCCACTATCGCGAGGGCAAGCAGCAGAAGATTGAGGTGTTGGAGGACACGACGAAGGAAAAGAAACCGCCGCGGCCGAAGAAGCTCAAGCCTTCGGAACCGGTGGTGGGCCTGGAGCTGCTGGCCGAGCAGGCAGCCGCCGAGCGAAGAGGCATGGGCGCGCGCCTGCGCAGTTGGTGGCGCGATGTGCTTGTGCGCTGGAAGAAGCGCTGGCGCGCGCTGTTTGGGAAAAAGCCCAAGGCGCAAAAGACGCGCCGGCGCCGTCGCCGCGGCGGACGGCGACGCACGAGGAAGCAAAGCGCTGCGCAAGCGCATGCGCGCAATGGCAACGGAAACCGCGCCGCATCCCAACGCAAGGCCGCTTGAAGGCGAAGGCGAGCGGCTCGGGCCGTTCGTCGTCGGCGAAGACCACGCAGGCCTGCGGCTGGACAAGTTTTTGCCCGCAGCGAGTGGGCTGTCGCGCAGCCGCATCAAGCAGCTCATTGACGAAGGGCGCGTGCACGGGCCGAAGGCGCGCGCAGCCGCGCGCGTGGAGGCGGGCGAGGCCTACTGGATCGTGCTGCCGCCGCCTGCGCCTTTGGGGCTTGTGCCTGAGCCGATCCCGCTGGATGTCCTTTACGAAGACGAGCACATCCTCGTGCTCAACAAGCCTGCCGGCATCGTCGTGCACCCAAGCGCCGGCCATGCCTCGGGCACATTGGTCAATGCCCTGTTGCACCATTGCCGGGGGAAGCTTCCCGGCATCGGCGGGGTGGCGCGCCCGGGCATCGTCCATCGGCTGGATCGCGACACCTCAGGCGCGATGGTCGTGGCCAAAAGCGAAGCCGCGATGGCGCGGCTTGTGACGATGTTCGCGCGCCACGAGATCCGCCGCGAATACCTCGCCTGGTGCCGCGGCGAGGTGCGCGCGCACCGTTTCCGCATTGAGGCGCCGATCGGGCGCGATCCTAAAAACCGCAAGCGCATGGCCGTCGTCGCGCATGGGCGGCAGGCGATCACCGAAGGCGTCGTGGAGCGGGAATTGCCGCCGATTGCGCGCTTGCGTCTTCGGCTGCACACGGGCCGCACGCATCAGGTGCGCGTGCATCTTGCGCATTTGCGCCTGCCCGTGCTCGGCGATCCCGTCTATGCGCGCGCCTTCCGCCCGCCCAAGCACCTGCCCGAGCCTTTGCGCGCGGCGATCGCGGCGCTCAGGCGTCAGGCCCTGCATGCCGAAGTCCTCGGCCTGCGCCATCCGATCACGGGCGAGGAGATGCTCTTTCGCGCGCCGCTCCCACCCGAGCTTGCGCGGCTCAATACCGCCCTGGAGCAGGCCCTTGCTGCGTGTGCTTGAGGGGGTGGCGCGCGCGTGTTTCACCGAGCGTGCGGACGGCGATTTTGCAAGCCGCGCGCAGGTGGAATCCTTTGCGCGCGCGCATGGTTTTCCCGTGCCGCATGAGGCGCGCCAGGTGCATGGGGTGGGTGTGATCGTGGCGCGCGGGCCGGGGCGCAGGCATGCGCTTCCTGCCGATGCGCTGATCAGCAGCGAGGGAGAGGTCGCCGTGGCCGTGCGCACGGCCGATTGCGTGCCGCTTTTGCTTGCCGATCCCGATGCGGGCCTCGTCGCCGCCGTGCATGCAGGTTGGCGCGGCCTTGCAGCGGGCGTGGTGGAGAAGACATTGGCCGTGCTTGCGCGCCTGGGCGCGCGCAGGCTGCATGCGGCGATCGGCCCCTCCATTCGCGCCTGCTGCTTTGCGGTCGGCGCGGATGTGGCAAAACGGCTTGCCGCGCGCGGCGTGCCCGTGGACAAGCGAGAGGGCGCGATCTTTGCCGATCTTGCCGCAGGCGTGCGGGCGGTGCTGACAAGGCGAGGCGTGCACAAGGTGGAGGATGTGGCCCTGTGCACGGCTTGTTCGCCGCGTTTTTATTCCTGGCGCGCGCGCAAGGAAACGGCGCGCATGCTCGCGCTTGTGGCGCCGCTCGCCTAAGATGCGCCGCGCGATGCGCTGGGTCTGGGTCGTGGCGGTGTGTGCGCTTGCGGGCTGCGCAAGCACGCGGGCGGAAAAGGATCACTTCCGCCATGCGATGGAGCTTTTGGATGCAGGCGATTATGCGCGCGCAACCTTGGAATTTGAGCGTTTTTTGGCCGAGCATCCTTTGGATCCGCGCGCAAAGACCGCAGAAGAGCTGCGTATCTTCGCGGCCTTTCGCGATCGCGAATACATTCTTGTGGAAACCCTCGCCGAGCGTTTCTTACAGCGCTATCCGGGTCATCCACATGCGGATTATGTGCAATACATGCTGGGCCGCGCCTTGGAAAAGCAAACGCATGGGCCCAAACGCGACATCACGCAGGCCCGAAAGGCCTTACAGGCCTATCGCACGCTTTTGCGCAAGTATCCGCAATCGCGCTATGCCGCGGACGCAAGGCGCCGCGCGCAGCGCATGCTCAACCTCATCGCCGAGCATGAGCTTGCGATCGCGCGCTTTTATTTCCGGCGCGGGCGCTATGTGGCCGCGGCCAACCGCGCGCTGGAGATCGTGGCGCGCTATGCGACGACGCCCGCGATTGAGGAGGCGCTTTTCTTGCTTGCGGCCTCGCAAAAGGAGATGGGATTGCAAGAGGAGGCGCAGGAAACCCTGCTGTTGCTTGCGCACAACTACCCACAAAGCCCATGGACGGAGAAGGCGAAACGATGGCTCGCCAAACGCTCGCACTCGTAGCGGCCTGCGCGCTGCTCGTCGCCTGCACGGGCGGCGAGCGCGCCGCCATCGCCAAGGTGCTGGATGCGCGTAATCTGGCCGTGTCGCACAAGGACATCGCTGCCTATGCGGCGCTGATTGCCGACGATTACCATGCGCGCGGGCGCACGAAGGCCGATCTCGTGCGCGAAATGCAAAGGCTCTTCGCCGTGTTTGATGCGATTGAGATGAAGACCTTGGATCGCGTGATCGCCCTGGAAGGCAAGGGGCGCGCACGCTGCGAGCAAACCTATGAGCTTGTCGTGCGCAAGGGCGATCAAACCCGCAGGCTGATTGAGCGCGAGCAGCTCGTGCTCGTGAAAACGCCGCAGGGCTGGAAAATCGCGGGCGGCATCTGAGGATGGCGGGCATGCGACACACGGGATGCCATGCCAAGTCCGAGCGCGGCCTTGCAAGCGGCGTTCTGGTGACCCCTGTAGAGGCGACCCGCTGGGTCGCCCATGCCGGTGCATCGGCACGAAGAACTCTCGCGATTTTGGAGCCTTGGCATGCGTGAGTTCCCGCGCATCAAGCGCCTGCCGCCCTATGTGTTCTCGGTCGTCAATGAGCTCAAGATGCGCCTGCGCCGCGAGGGGCGCGACATCGTGGATTTCGGCATGGGCAATCCCGACCGGCCCACGCCGCCCCACATCGTGGACAAGCTTTGCGAGGCCGCGCGCGATCCGCGCAACCACCGCTATTCGGTCTCGCGCGGCATCGCGGGGTTGAGACGCGCGATCTGCGCTTGGTATAAGCGCAAGTTTGATGTGGATCTGGATCCCGAAACCGAGGCGATCGTGACCATCGGCTCCAAGGAGGGGCTTGCGCATCTTGCGCTTGCGATCACAAGCCCGGGCGATCTCGTGCTGGCGCCCAATCCGGCCTATCCGATCCATCCCTATGGCTTCATCATCGCCGGTGCCGACATCCGCCATGTGCCGATCGGCCCGGGCATTGACTATTTTGAGGAGCTCACGCGCGCCGTGGAGGAAAGCTGGCCGCGGCCCAAGGCCGTGATCGTCAATTTCCCGTCCAATCCGACCACACAGGTCGTGGATCTGGAGTTTTACAAAAAGCTCGTGGATTTCGCGCGCGCGCATGATCTCGTCGTCATCTCCGATCTCGCCTATGCCGAGATCACCTTTGACGGCTATGAATGCCCGTCCATCCTGCAGGTGCCGGGCGCCAAAGATGTGGCCGTGGAGTTTTACTCGCTTTCCAAAACCTACAACATGCCGGGCTGGCGCATCGGCTTTATGGTCGGCAATGCCGAGATCGTCGCGGCGCTCGCCAAGGTCAAGTCCTATCTGGACTACGGCACCTTCCAGCCCTTGCAGATCGCGGCCTGCGCGGCCTTGAACGGCCCGCAGGATTGCGTGCAAGAGGTGCGTGAAACCTATCGCCGCCGCCGCGATGCGCTCGTGCGCGGCCTCAATCGCCTGGGCTGGCATGTGGAGCCGCCCAAGGCGACGATGTTCGTCTGGGCCGAGATTCCGGAGCCGTTCAAGGCGATGGGTTCCTTGGAGTTCGCGAAGCTTTTGCTCACCGAGGCCGGCGTGGCCGTAAGCCCCGGCATCGGCTTCGGCACGAACGGCGAGGGATTCGTGCGCTTTGCGCTCATTGAAAACGAACACCGCATCCGCCAGGCGCTGCGCGGCATCCGCAGGCTCTTTCGCGCAGGCGCCTATGTGGGCAAGGAGGAGGCATGAACCCGTTGCGCGTGGCGATTTTGGGACTGGGCACGAT
>WFOX01000050.1 GCA_015487905.1 Mariprofundales bacterium | reverse complement strand
GCCGCATCACGCCAACGATAGACCTCGCCGGCCGCAGCCGACAAGGCAAGCGCAATCAGCGCAAGCGCTGCGGCCCACCGCATCAATGCAGCACCTGATGGCGGAAGCGCACCATGATCGTGGCCGTATTTTGCGTATTCACATTGTCCACGGTTTGCGGGTCAAACACATAGATCTGCTTGGCCGTTCCCTTCGCCTTGTTATACATGCCAAGGCCTGTGATCACGGCGCCCACGATGTAGCCGATGCCGCCCTTGTTCGCCGTCTCCCACTCCAAGGCCGAGGGCGTATAGACGATGCCGGAAACATTGTTGGACTGGTGCGTATCCAGCAAGCCGCCCGAATATGCAAGCGCGGGAAGATCGCGGAAGCTTGCATCCATGACGCCGTAGCCCGTCGTCGGATCGGCCGTGATGTGGAAGAAGTCCTCTTCCTTGTTCAGATACTCCTGCGCATCCGCGGCAAGATCAAAGGGCACGACGCTCACCGCGCCATAGGGATCCTTCACGAGCTTGATCTCGGGCCCCATCGGCGAGCCTTGCGTCATCGCAGGCACGGAAGGATTGGCCTGCGCATAGGGATCGCCGAAGTCCACAAGGCCCCGTGCCGCATGCTTGTTGGCAAGATCCACGATGGAGACATGCGTGGAGGTGCACACCCACTTGTTCCTCGTCGCATCCCACGAGCAATCGCTATGATGCGCGCCCTCCAACAGGTGGTTCCACTCCGTGGCCCGCATGTTGAGCACAGCAAGCGCCACCTTCCAGCCGTGCGCATAGCCGCTTGGAAAGAGCAGGTGCAGCTTATCTCCATCGTGGTTCGGCGCATTGCCGCAGTCCTGCAAGCCAATGCAGAACGGATCGTCCAGCGTCTTCGGGAAGGTGGCCGTGATCGGCCACTCCTGCGGCCGCGTGCGATCCGTCGTCTGATACATGAGTTCGTAGTAATACGCAAGCCGCGAATGGAAGCTTGAGAAGAACGCGGCCAAACCGGGTGTTGTCGTCGTGCCAAGCGTGATTTTTCGTCCCAGAACCTCAGCGGCCACCTGGCCGATGATGCCGGCAAGCCCCCAGTTCGGGTCCATCAGCGCCATCATGCCAGATTCATTTCCTTTTCCAGCGGGCGCGCCTTGGACAATCAGGCCTTCGGAGTCCGGGAACCATCCACCCGTGGGCGCGGCAAGCCCCGCAATGCTCCGACAAGGCGGTGCGATGCAGGCGTTTTCCACGCGCGGAACACCGGCAAGCACGCGCGTGGTCGCAGCCACGGTCGGAAACGGCTGCAAATCCGCGCCCGACACATTCCGCGGCAGCGCCGGATTGATCATCATCGGCACTTCCAGCTTCAAGTAGGCATCCGTGGATTCAATGGCGAGGATGGAGCGCTCGCCGCTATACGGATCAAAATAATAGTTCCCGTTGATATCGTGGAAGTAGTCCAAAAACAGCATCCCATACACGACGAGCCGGCTGTTCGCGCCGATCGTGACCGTGCGCGTCGTGTGCGTCCAGGGATTCGTGAAACTTACGCTCGTGCCGGGCGTGATCTTGTTGAGCCCTCTGGCCACATCGTAGAGCACCACGGGGTTGGCGGGGCTGCCCGGCCCGCCTGCGGATTTGCACACTTGGCCCGTGGCCGTCCTGGGTTTCGTGGGATACATCACGCGCACGATGCCGAACATCGGCCGACCGTCGCGGATGTTGCGCCAAAAGTCCTCCGCTGAGATCCGGCCCGTCACCCTCGGCCAATACTTGTTGATCTTATCCGCAAGCGAGGTGCCCGGCGGCGGCGCCTCGCTTGCAGGCAGCGGATACAGCTTCATGAGCAGCTCTTGCAGCTTCGCCGCGCGCGCGCAATAGGCGCCGTTCGCATAGGGATCGCTTGGCGTGCCCAGATTCGGGTTCGGTTGATTCGGATTGCTTGGATCCGGATACCAATGCTCGCAGGTGAACTGCTCCGCCGCCCAGCGATAGGCGTTGAGCGCAAACAACTGGCCGTCGCCCGCCACCTCAAAGTAGCGGATCTTATCGGGCGTGGCGGCAAGCCCAGGCCGCAGGATGTCCTTGGGAAGCACGGGATACGGATCATCCGCGGCGGTTGCATCCATCGCCGTATCCGCCCATTGCGCGCGCACGGCATTGGCCGAGCGATGCGTGGAATACACAAGCAAAGGTGTCGTGTCCATCGTAAGCTCGGCGCTGGATCTCGTGCCCTTGCGGAACTTCTTGCCGCCCAGACCCATGTTCGTGTTGGAGGAAAGCGCCGTGCCGGAGGGCACATCGCCAAGCACATAGGGCGCTTGGGTCGCCTCCACGAGCACATCCGTTTGCCGATTGCTGGCCCAGGAAAGCGCCGCGCCCACGCTCGTCGGATTTTGCAGCATGCACAAATCCATCCAGTTCGCATAAGGAGGCGCGTTCGTAATCGCGGTCACCCCCGTAAGCTTGCTCGTGAAATACCCTTGCGATTCGCGCACGAGCGCGCGCGCCGTGCCATATCGCCCAAGCGCATAGACCACCATGATGCAGCCAGGCCCCGTGCAGCCCGCATTGGCATCGCCGTAAGGATAGGCATAGGGATCGTTCACGGCCTTGTAGCTCGTGACCCAGACGGCCACCTGCGGATTGTTGCCCTGGCCCCATTGGGCGTTGGGCACCTCCATCATGCCCAAGGGATTGCCATACGCATCCAAAAGATAGGTATAGACGCGAATGTGCGAGTTGTTGCGAATGAAGGCATCCATTCCGCCGCTGCGCGCTTCAATGTCGGCCAATGTCTCCCCGTAAAGATCGGCGACAAACGGCGCCGTCGCAGGCAGCGGATTCGCATAGGGATTGAGCACATGCTGCACGACCGCGCGCCGCTCCAAGCATCCTTGATAACCCGCGGGATCCGTGGCCGCATTCTTCTGCGAAATGGAGCAGTTTTGCGTGTTGTCCTGGCTGTGCACCCAATACCAGAAAAGCTGCGATAGCCCCGCCTCGGCGGCTTGGCGCGCCTTGGCATAGTCGCCGGAAACCTTGGATATGCGCGTGCCCACCATGGCCTTATAAATCCCGGCGGCACCCACAACGCTCAGCACCGCCAAAAGCAACAAGGTGGTGATCAAAATGTAGCCCTTTTCCCGACGCATGGCCGCCTCCTAGATGCTCGGCACTTCTATGCGCGCCTGCGGAGTTGCTTGGATGTAGCGCAGCACGCGCGGCGCGCGCGTGGGATTGCCGCAATGATCCATCTTCACGCCCGCGCGCGTGCCCACAGGCACCTCAAGCTCCAAAAGCACCGTATAGGTCGTGGCCGCGGCCGCAGCCGGCGCAGGCGGCGCATCGCGATAGGGCTGGCCGTTGGCGCACAAGGGCGGATTGTCCGCACGCCAAACCTGAAAGAACACGACATCGCCCAGCACCTCCACGGGCGCGTCGTTGCCGTCATTGATGTTGCGATCCAGCCGCAACGATCTTTGCGCAGGCACAAAGCGATAGTGGCGCACGGCGCGATACTGCACCGCCTGCGCCTGCGCCTGCGAAGGCCAAAAGCTCAAATCGGGCTCCCAAAGCTCCACGAAGAGATCGGTGGTCGGCCCCGCAGGCGGCGCAGGCGTGATGTCCAGCCGCACGGGCACCCCGGCCTGCACGAGGGCGTTTTCCAAATCGTCGCGCAGCATCTCCAGCACGACTTCGCTGTCCTCCATGACATCGGCCTTGCGATGCTGGAACTTGTAAAGCCCGTATTGGGTGCGGAAGGTCATCACAAGCGCCCCCAAGATGATCAGCGTCACCAGCATCGCCACCAAAAGCTCAATCAAGGTAAAGCCGCGCGAGGCCCTTTCCATCGCTAACACCCCACGGCCTTGGCAAGCTCGCCCAATGCCTTTGCGAACTTTTCCCCGGCCTTCTTTGCATTGCCGCTGTTCCATTGGCTGATGGCTTGGTTGAACTTGTCCAGCGCCTTTTTGAGCTTGTTCCAATCCGTGTTGGGGCTCGTGGCGGCCTGATAGAAGGCCGCAAGCACATCGGCGCCTGAAATGCCGGGCGTATTCAGCACACTGCAACTGGTGTAGCGATTTACACTCCCCTGCTTCTTCTTCAAGCCCTTCTTGAAGCCCCCATCCTTCACCCAGGTGTTGATGAGATTCGCATCAATCACGGCGCTGATGTCCGGCGCGCCCTTGGGCGGGCTTGAGGCATAAAGGTCAATCATAAGCACCGTCGGCGAGGGCTGGCTTACCACCGCCGATTTGCCGTTCATGTCCGTGATCTGCGGCGTGTTCGTGGTCGTCGTGCCGCCGCCGGTGTTGCCGCCACCACCCGGATTGCCGCCGCCGGCATTGCCGCCGCCTGCGCCGGTGCCAGTCCCACCGCCGCCGGTGTTGCCACCGCCACCAGCATTGCCGCCGCCACCGCCGCCGGTGTTGCCGCCGCCTGCACCGGTGCCGCCGCCGGAGCCGCCGCCCCCTGCGCCGCCGCCACCGCCGGAGCCGCCAGCGCCACCGCCGCCACCTGCGCCTGCACCTCCGCCGCCGCTTCCGCCTGCGCCGGCGCCGACATTGGCGTTTTGCGCGTTGAGGCCGGCCACCGTATTCACAAAAAGCTGATTCTCATAGGGCTTCATGCGCCCGCCTTGGGCGGGCGTGAGCACCACGCGCAATGCCCAAGAGGTGCCGTTGTTCGTCGCATACAGCGTGTAGCGAAACTCCTTGTAAGTCCCTTGGAATGTGCAGGTGGTGCCCACCGCGCACACGAGGTTGTTCGCAAGCACCCTTTGCGCGTAATCGGCCAGAATCTCTTGCGAGGCCTGCGCCGCGTTCATGCGCTCCCCGCTTGCTTGGTTCGTGCGGATGTTCTGCGTAAGCAGCATCGCAAGCGCCAAAAGCGCGACCGCGACGATCAAGGCCGCCACCAAGGTCTCCACAAGCGAAAAGCCTTTGGCGTGCCGCTTCATGCCTCCCCTCCTTTTCTAGGGCCGCACGATGCGCGTGCGGCCTGTGATGCTATTGACGACCACGCAGGCGGGATAGGCGCCGTTTTTCGTGCGCGCCATAATCGTATAGCTGCCGGCCGGGCTTACGCCCACCGTCCCGCGCGGTGTGAAGATGAAGGTCTTCACCCCCGTGGTCATCGCACCAGGCGCGCATGCGGCCGTGCCGGCCAGCAAATCCACGCCCTTAACAGGCCGCCAGCTCATGCCGGCCCAGGCCTGCGTGCGGAAGCGGTCGTTCGTGAAATCCACCTCCACGGTTTGCGGCGTGCCCGTGGCGCGCGCTTTCACGCGCGCAAGCGCCATGGCGCTTGCGATCTGCTCCACGGCGCCCTCCGTGCGGTTGCGCCCCTCAAGCGATGCGCGCCAGCCGCTCACCGCGATCGCAAGCACGATGCCGATGATCGCAATCACCACCATCAACTCGGCCAGCGACGCGCCGCGCTCGCCTTGCCGCCCGCCAAGCCTTCCGCCAGCGTTTGTCGCCATGCGCATCCTCCGCATCTTGCTCGCCATCGTGGTGGCCTGCGCGCTTTTTGCAGTGATCGGCATCACGATACTTTTCTATTGGTTTTCCCGCAACCTCCCTGATGTGGATCGGCTTGCGCATTACAAGCCGCCTGCGGCCACGCGCGTGTTTGACCTGCAGGGGCATTTGCTTGCCGAATATGCGGATGAGTTTCGCATCGTCGTGCCGATGGACGAAATCCCCAAGCGCTTGATTCAGGCCTTTCTGGCAGCCGAGGATCAGCAGTTTTACGAACATCCAGGCATCAACCCCGCGCGCATCCTTGCCGCTGCGATCGCCGATCTGCGCGCAGGCCGTCCTGTGCAAGGCGGAAGCACCATCACGCAGCAGCTTGCCAAAAACCTGTTTCTTACGCCTGAGCGCTCGCTGGCACGCAAGATTCGCGAAGCGATCCTCGCTTGGAAGATTGAGCGGCGTTTTTCCAAAAACCACATCCTTTGGCTTTATCTCAACCACATCTATCTCGGCCGCGGCGCTTATGGTGTGGCGGCGGCCGCCTGGCGCTACTTCGGAAAGCCTTTATCTGAGCTTACGCTGGCTGAGTGCGCGATGCTTGCGGGGCTGCCTAAAGCGCCGAGCAAATACGCCCCGCACAAGCACCCCAAAGCCGCGCTTGCGCGCCGCAACACGGTGCTGCGGCTTATGGCCGAGGCGGGCTTTATCAGCCGAAAAGAAGCTGAAGCCGCGATGCGCGAGCCTTTGCATGTGCTGCCTGTGCCGTTCTCCTCGCGCATGAACAACGCTTATGGCGACAAGGTCTATCGGCTGCTTGCCGCGCGCTTCGGCGAGGTGCGCGTGCGCCGCGGCGGGCTTGTGGTCTTCGTGCCCTATCGCGAGAACGATGAAGAGGCCGCGCGCCGCGCCGTGCGCCAAGGCGTGCTGGCGATTGAGGAGCGCACGCCCTATCGCTATCCCGAGCACTTGGATACTGAAGCGCAAGCCCAGTGGCTTGCTGAGGCCGCCAAGCATGCGCCGGATGAGCCTCCAGGCCCCCTTGAGCTGCGCCAAGCGCTCGTGCGCAAGGTGGAGCGCGATGCGCTTGTGGTCACGGACGGCAAGCATCGCTGGCGCATTCCGATTCCCGACTGGCGCTGGGAGACTCCAAGTGAAGACAAGCGCCGCGAAGATCCCGCGCGCTATGCGCGGCCGCGGCATTGGACCCCCGGCGATCTCGTTTGGATCCGCGGCGACGGCAAAGGGGGCGTGCGGCTTACACAGCGCACGGATTTGCAGGCGGCGCTGTATGCCGTGGATCTCACCACAGGCTATCCGCTTGCGCGCGTGGGCGGTTTTGACTTCACATTTCGCGGCTTTGACCGCGTCAATGCGAGCCGTCAGCCGGGAAGCGCCATGAAGCCGTTTTTGTATGCAACGGCCTTGGATGCGGGCTGGACGCCTGCCTCCATCCTCATTGACGCGCCGCTTGTGTTTGAAAACCCTGAGCTTGGCGACTTCTGGCGCCCGGAGAACTACTCGGGCCGCTTTGCAGGCCCCGTCACCTTGCGCAATGCGTTGGAGCACTCGCGCAACCTCGCCTCCGTGCGGCTGCTTATGGATCTCGGCCCGCGCCGATTCGTGCAGGCGCTTGCGCGCAACTACGCCTTTACCCGCCGCTTTGAACCGCAGCTTGCGCTCGCGCTTGGCGTTTCCGAAGTGAGCCTAGAAGAGCTCGTGCATTCTTATCTCGTCTTTGCAAGCGGAGGGCTTCGCTGGCAGCCCACATGGATCACGGAGGTGGACGACCGCGAGGGGCATGTGCTTTTGCGCGGCGTGCCCGGCATTCGCTGCGCGGCCTGCCACGGCGAGGAAAAGCTTGCAGGCATCAGCCCCACGATGCGGCCTGCCGAGCGCACCTTGGATCGTGTCACAAGCTTTCTCATCACGAACCTCATGCGCGGCGTGATTGAGCGCGGCACGGGCAGGCGCGCGCGCGCACTTGGCCGGCCTGCGGCGGGCAAAACGGGCACGACGAACGACCAAGCCGATGCGTGGTTCGTGGGCTTCACGCCCGAGGTGCTCACAGGTGTGTGGGTGGGCCGCGATCGGCACGATCCCATCGGCCCGCACGAAACGGGCGCGCATGCGGCGCTTCCGATTTGGCTCACTGCCATGCAGGCCTTTCATCGCAATCGGCCCGTTCGCGACTTCACGCCGCCAACCGGGATTGAATGGGCGCCGATTGATCAAGCGACAGGCAAGCTCGCCACGCCAGAAAGCAAAGATGTGGTGTTGGAGGCGTTTCGCGCAGGCACCGCCCCGCGCGAGGAAAGCGGCGCGCGCGCGCCCTTGCCCTAAAGCTTAGGCGATCCCGATCGCCTCGCGCCAGGCCACAAGCAAGCGAAACTCTTCGTTCGTCAGCGGCACGGAAAGCCCGTTTTTGATCTCCACAAGCGAAGCGTAAGGATCGGCCTCGTCCATTTCCGTCATCAGCGTTTGGTAGTTTTCACCGAAGTAGGCGGGCACATCAATGTAGTGGCCCGCGCGCACGAGGCTTACGAAGTGGCGGATCACGGTCTCGCGCGACACGCCTTGGATCTCGGCGATCTCATCAGGCGTTTTCCCCTGCTTGTAAAGCTGATAGGTGAAAAGCTGCACCTCGTTCGCCGGCGGCCCTTTGGCGATGAGCTGCGGCACCTCATCGCTGGCAGGCTCTTCCGGCTGCTCGGCCACATGCTCGCGGATCACGGCCAAAAACCGCTCGCCATAGGTGGCAAGCTTCACCTTGCTTACGCCGCTGATCTTGCCGAGCTCCTCCAAGGTGGTGGGCTTCTTTTGGCTCATCTCCGTAAGCGCCACATCGCTGAAAACGATGTGCGGCGCAAGGTCTTCCTCGTCCGCGATCTTGTGGCGCAGCTCATCCAGCTTCGCATACAGCGCCTCATCGCGCTGGGCGGTGAGCCGCGCAAGACGGCGGATGCGATGGCGATGGCGCGCGAGGATCACAGGCTCGCCTGCGCGGATGCGCTCGGCCTTGCGCGTGGGCTTGAGCGCGCCGCGCTCGGCGATGTCTTGCAGGAAATAGCCGCGATGCACGAGCTGGCGGAGAATGGATGTCCATTCATCGGCCGAGATGTCCTTGCCAGCGCCGAAGGTCTTGGCCTCGGTGTGCCCGCGCTCGCGCACGAGCGCCGTGTTCGCGCCGCGCAGCACATCCACGACATAGCCGATGCCGTAGCGCCCGCCGAGCTCCTCCACGCACGCAAGCGCAAGCTCGGCATATTCGCGCGCATCATAGGTCTCAGGCGGATCCAGGCAGATGTCGCAGTTGCCGCAGTCCTGCTCCAGCTCCTCGCCGAAGTAGCCCAAAAGCACGCGGCGACGACAGGTGAGCGCTTCGGCAAAGCCCACCATCGCGTTGAGCTTGTGGATCTCCACGCGCCGCTGCTCGGGGTTTTCCACATTGTCAATGAGCCGGCGCACGAGATTCACATCGCTCGGGCCATAGAGCAAAAGCGCCTCGGCCTCCAATCCGTCGCGCCCTGCGCGCCCCGTTTCTTGGTAGTAGCTTTCAATGCTCTTCGGCAGGTCATGGTGGATCACGAAGCGGATGTTCGGCTTATCCACGCCCATGCCGAAAGCGATCGTGGCCACCATGACCTTCACGCGATCGCGCAAGAAATCATCCTGCACGCGCTCGCGCACGCGCGCGGGCATGCCCGCATGATAAGGCGCGGCCGCAATGCCATGCCGTTGCAGGTTCACAGCGAGCTCATCCACGCGCTTTTTGGACATGCAGTAGATGATGCCGGACGCGCCCTTCCAGCCCTCCAAAAACTGCAAGATCTGCGTAAGCGGCTGGCGTTTTTCGGACACGAGATAGCGAATGTTGGGCCGATCAAAGCTGGCCACAAACCATTGCGCATCGGGCATGCGCAAGCGCTCCACGATGTCGCGCCGCGTGTGCTCATCGGCCGTGGCCGTAAGCGCGATCATCGGCACATCGGGAAACTCCTCACGCAAGCGCCCAAGCTCGGCATAGTCGGGGCGGAAATCATGCCCCCATTGAGAGACGCAATGCGCTTCATCCACGGCGAACAGCGCGATCTTCACGCCCTTTAGGATTTCAATAAACTTCTTCGTAAGCAGCCGCTCGGGCGCGATGTAAAGCAAGTCCAAATCCCCCGCCTGCAAGCGGGCGATCACCTCCCGCGCTTGTGCGGCCTTGAGCGTGGAGTTGTAGTAGGCGGCGCGCACGCCGTTGGCGACCAATGCATCCACTTGGTCTTTCATCAGCGAAATCAAGGGGGAGACGACGACCCCCACGCCCTCGCGGACGATGGACGGGATCTGATAGCAAAGCGATTTGCCGCCGCCTGTCGGCATGAGCAGGAGCACATCTTGGCCTGCGAGCACGGCCTCAATCACCTGCTCCTGCATGGGACGGAAGGACTCAAAGCCGAAAACTTCCTTGAGCACGCGCCTTGCGCGCTCCATTTGCTCGGCGATGTAAGGGGAAACACTCACTCGGGCTTTCGCTTCCATGAAATATAGGAAACCACAAATGTGTGCGTTTTGCAACCCCTGCGCGAAGCTGCGATCCTTCTTGGCATGCCGGGGCTAGGCGGACGACGGATTCTGATCACGCGCGCAGCCCATCAGGCAGCGGAATCGGCTGCGTATGTCCAGCGCGCAGGCGGCGTGCCCGTGTGCGTGCCCTGCATTGAGGTGCATTGGCAACCCGAGGCCGTGCGCGCCGCCCTTGCGCGCGCGCCTGCGCACGCCACCGTGCTCATCACGAGCGCGAACGCCGCAGAAGCGCTCGCGCGCGCCAAGCTTTCCCGGGAAGAACTTGCGCGCTTTTCGTTTACGGCGGTCGGGGCGCGCACGCAGGCCGCGCTTGCCGCGCTCGACATCTCAGCGCGCGCGCCCGAAGGCGCGCATGCACAAGAAGCGGTGTGGGCGATGTGGCAGCGCGAGGGCATGCCGCGGCATGTCGTGTTTTTGCGCGCGCAGGAGGGGCGCGATTGGATCCTCGCGCAACTGCGCGCAGCAGGCGTTTCCGTGGAACTCGTGCCGGCCTATGCCGTGCGGCCGCGCACGGCGGCGCGCTCAGAGCTGCAAGCGGCCTTTGCGCGCGGCGTGGATGCCGCCACCTTCGCAAGCCGCCGCACCGCCGAGGCGTTCGTGGCCGTTGCGGGTGAAGCCCAGGCGCGCGCTTGGCTTGCCTCCATTCCGGTCGTGGCGATCAGCGCGCGCGCGGCCACGCCGCTTGCCATGCTCGGCCTTGAGGTGCTCGTCGCCCCCGAGCCTGCTAGTTTTGAGCGCATGATTGACGAGTTGCAGCTTCTTTGGGAAGGAGGGATCTGATGCCGCTGCCTAAGCTCATCGCCCGGCCGCGCCGCAACCGCAAAAGCGAGGCCATCCGCAGGCTCGTGCGCGAAACCACGCTTGCGCCCGACGATCTCATCTATCCCATCTTCGTGGATGAAACGATCACGGAGCCCAAGCCTGTGCCGAGCATGCCCGGCGTGGTGCGGCATCCGCTTTCCGAGGTGGGGAAGATCATCAAAGAGGTTTGGTGCCTTGGCATCCCCGCCGTCATCCTCTTCGGCATCCCCAAGCACAAAGACGATGTGGGCACCTCAGGCTGGGAGGCCGAGGGCGTGATTCCGCGCGCCATTGCCGAGGCCAAAAGCGCAGAGCCCAACATCTGCGTGATCGCCGATACCTGCTTTTGCGAATACACAAGCCACGGCCATTGCGGCGTGTTGGCAGGCTCCACGGTGGACAACGACGCGACATTGGAAAACCTGCAAAAAGAGGCCGTGGCCTATGCGGCGGCGGGCGTGGACATCGTGGCGCCCTCAGGCATGATGGACGGCATGGTGGCAGCTATCCGCGCGGCCTTGGATCATGCAGGCTTCACCCAAGTGGGCATCCTTTCCTATGCCGTGAAATACGCCTCCGCCTTCTACGGGCCTTTCCGCGACGCCGCCGACTCCGCGCCCTCCTTCGGCGATCGCACGAGCTACCAAATGGATCCCGCCAATCGGCGCGAGGCCTTGCGCGAGGCGCTTTTGGATGAAACCGAAGGCGCGGACATGCTGATGGTGAAGCCCGGGCTTGCATATTTGGATGTGCTCGCGGCCGTGCGCGAGGCCACGCATCTTCCGCTTGCCGCCTACAATGTCTCAGGCGAATACGCGATGATCAAAGCAGCGGCCGAGCGCGGCTGGATAGACGAGCGGCGCGTGGTGCTGGAAACCCTGCTTGCGTTCAAACGCGCAGGTGCCGACATGATCCTCACCTACCACGCCTTGGATGTCGCAAGGTGGCTTGCATGAGCGAAGAAGCGAACAAGCCCCAAGCGCAAAGCGAAAAGGGCCAGGCACAAGACGCATCCGCCGCCTCGCCGCGGCCGAAGAAAAAGCGCCGTTGGGGCGTTTGGTTTTTGCTGCTTTTGGTGCTTGCCGCTGCAGGAGCGGTGCTTTGGGCAAAGCGCACGGGCACATTGGCAAGCTGGATCGCACGGATGCAAAAGGCTTCGCCGTCCCAAACGCAGGCACCTGCCTCGGCTGCGCCCCAACAGCAGCCACGAGAGCTTCCCCAAAACGCGCAAACGCGCTTGATCGCGCTTGTGCAGGCCATGGACGAACTCTCCGCGCGGCTGGATGCGTTGGAGCAACTCTTGCGCACGCGCCAAACGGCTTTGGCCGCGGAGCGCCGCAGCCTATTGCTGCTGGGGCTTGCGCGCGCAGCAGCGCCCCATGCCTCGCTTGCCGAAATCGCATCCGGCTGGCGGCTTGCGGCGGTGGCCGAAACCGATCCCAAGGCACGCGAAGAAGCCAAGGCCCATGCGGATGAGGCCGAGCGCGCGCTTGCCGAGGCGATGAAGGCGCGCCATGCGCTTCTTGCCGCGGCCGAAACACTCGCAAGCCGCTGGCGGGCTGAGAATGTGATCCCCACGCCGGACAATCCCTGGCTTGCGCGGCTCGTGGGCTGGATTCATCTCTATCGCGCCCCGCCTAAGGAAGCCGCGCGCCGTGCGCAGCTTGCCGTGCATTTGCGCGCGCTGGCTGATGATTTGCTCTTCGGGCGCGCGCCTTCGGACGCGAGCTGGGAGCCGCTGCGCGCAGAGGTGCTGCTTGCGCTGCGCGCACAGGGCAAACGGCTTGCCTTGCCGCGCTCGCTTGCTGCGATTGCGCGCGTCAAGCAAGCGCTTGTGCGCGCCGCACAAACGCGTTTGCAGGAGATCTCCTCGTGAAAGGGCTTGCTTGGATTGCGGCATTGGGCCTCGTGCTTGCGGCGCTGTTCGCGCTGTATCCCTCGTTTGCGGAAGAAACCTTCCGCTTGCAGGCCTTTGGCTGGGTGCTGGAAACGCGCCAAGGGCCGCTTTTGATCGCGCTTGTGGCGCTTGCATTCGTCGTGCGCCTTGTGCGCAACCTCTTGGGCGCCTTATGGCAAGGCCCAGGGCGCTTTTGGGGTGCTTGGAAGGCGGGCACGGCGCGCAGGCGTGAGCAAAAGCTGCGCGAAGCCATAGAGGCTTGGATCAACCACGGACGCCCGCTGCCTGCGCGGCTTTTTGCACGCGAACATGCGCATGCGCCCGCCTGGCTGCTTTCCGTCTTCGCGGCGCTCACCACGCCAGGCAGCGACGCACGCCTTCCCGAGGACGACGAGGCCGATCCCTTGCTCGTGGCCGCGACCGCGCGCGCAATCAGCGACCCAGAGCAACCGCATGCGCCGGATCCCATCGTGCGGCGCAAGGCGCTTGAGGCTTGGCTTGCGCGCTATCCGGATGCGCTCATCGCCCATGAGCGTCTGGCGGCGCTGGCCGAAGAAACAGGCGACTGGGCGCTGGCCGAGCGCGAGCTTGCGTGGCTGCAAGAGCATGGCGCGCACATCTATGCGCGGCTTGCACCGAGGCTTGTGCGCGCCTGGGTGGAGCTTGCCAAGGACAAAGACGCCGCCCATGCGCGGCGCATGCTGGAGCGCGTGTTGCGCATCGCGCCGGATCACGAAGAGGCGGCCTTGAAGCTCGCCGATCTGCTCGTGCAGCAAGGCGATGCCGCGCGCGCACGCACGCTTTTGGAGGAGCTTTTGGAAAAGCGCCCCAGCTTTGCCGCGGCGCGGCGCTTGCTCGCGCTTATGCCGCAGCCGGAAAAGGCTTGGAAACGCTGGGCGAAACGGCCGGTGCAAGCGCTCAATCCGGCGCAGGCATGGTTTGCGGCCATGCTCGCTAGGCGCGCAGGGCTTGCCGAGGTTGCGCGCGCCCGCATGCAAAAGCTCGCAGAGAAAGGAGTGCCTGAAGCTTGGGCTTCGCTTGCGCGCTGGGCCGAAGAGGAAGGGCGCGCGGATGAGGCGCTTTCCTGCTATCGCCAAGCGCTGGCCGCAGCCGGGCTTGTGGAAGAAGAAGCCCAAGTCCAGGCGATCCCGGCCCCCCAGCCGAAGGAAAGCGAAGAAGCCACAAGCGGGCTTGCCGCCACCCGAAACGGCGCAAGCGCATAAACGACGCCGCCTGCCCAAAGGCGCAGCTTCCCATGCCGGGCGCGCCAAAGCACGCTTGCGCGCAACTCGTGCCATCCGCTTCCCAACGAAAACGCAGGCCGCCCCGGGCGCGCAAAGCGCGGCGGCACGCCGTAGTAGGCGCGCAGGAATCTCTTGTTGGCATAGCTTGCACCGAACCGCACGAGCCAATGCGGCGCATCCCACCAAAGCTCCGGCACGAACAGCCAACCAAGATCGCGGCCGCGGGCATCCAGCGCCCGGCGCCAGGCCACGCGCAGGCCCCCTCCCTCTGTCTCATCGCCCACAAGGCGCAGATTGAGCCGCGGGCCGAGCTCAACCCGCCAAGGGATGCTCGGCATCCCCGCCCGCCTTCCGCGCGCATGCACGGGCGGGCCGCCTCCCAATGAGAGATCCAGCCAGGCGCGCGCCGAACCGCCAAGACGCCAACGCACCGCATTGCGCCGCACGCGCAGGTGCTCGCCGAGATAGCGCAAGTAAGGAAGCGGCGCGGCAAGCCGATAGCGCTGATCCGCGCCCGCATAGGCCGGCACATCCAACGCGCCCACCCCCGCGCCGAGTTCCCACTCGGCGGCATGCGCAAGCCCGGCCGT
>WFOX01000049.1 GCA_015487905.1 Mariprofundales bacterium | reverse complement strand
GTGCCAAAGCAGCAGCGCAATCGCGATCATCTGCGCGGCCGTTTTGAGCTTGCCGAGCAAAGACACGGCCAAGCGGCTTTGATGGTGCGCCAGCCACTCGCGCAGGGCGCTGATCGCGATTTCGCGCCCGATGATCACGATCGCGGCCAAGGCCGGCACCCAGCCGCGCGCGACGAGCAACACGAGCGCTGAGACCACGAGCAATTTGTCGGCCACGGGATCCAGAAAGCGCCCAAGCGGCGTCGTCTCATCGCGCGCGCGCGCCAGCCAGCCGTCCAGCCAGTCCGTAAACGAGGCAAGCGCAAAGAGGATCGCAGCGATTTGCGGGCCGATGGGCCATGGGGCGAGAAACGCCGCGATGAAAAGCGGCACGGCGAGGATGCGCGCGAAGGTGAGCCGATTGGCGAGCGTCCAGCGCATAAGGCGCGAAGGTAAAAGGCTTGGCAAGGCACGGCAACCGCGCGCTTAGCCGTAGCGCAGTGCATACCAAAGCATGCCCAGCCATTCGTGCAAGGCATCGGCGCTATCGGCGAACCAAGTCCAACGCGGCAAGAAGCTGCGCAGGTCATAAGGCTCGCCGAAGTCGCGCCGATAGTCGCAGGGCGCGGGGATCGGATGCATGCCGAGCCTGCGAAAGACCTGCATCGCGCGCGGCATGTGCCAGGCCGTGGTCACAAGCACGAAGCGCGCAATCTTTTGCTCGCGCAGGATCTTTTGCACGAAGCGCGCGTTTTCCCATGTGTTGCGCGCGCGCACCTCGGCAATCACGCGCTCAGGCGGTAAGCCCAAGCGCACGAGCAGCCGTTTGGCGATTTCGCCCTCGGGCCGGCTCGTGGAGGGGCCGATGACGCCGCCTGAGACGATCACAGGGCCTTTAAGCCAATGCGCAAGCTCCCAGGCATACAGCACGCGCTTGAGCGCAGGCCGCGACAGACGATCCTCGCCTGCGAAGGCCGGGGAGTGCTCCTCTATCCCGCCGCCTAAGACGACGATGGCCGCATTGCGGACGCTCGGCGGCGGCGGATAGGCAAGCGGCGGGTAGCGGTCTTCCAAGCTGGCCAGCAGTGCGTCCTTGACGGGTTCGGTGGCGAGCAGCCACGCAAAGACGAGGCTTGCGAACACGAGCGCATGGCCCAAGCGCCTACGCCCGTGCACGGCAAGCCAAAGCCCAAGCGCGCCCGTGACAATGAGCCCGCCTGGCGGGAGCACGAGCTGTGCGACGGCCTTGGCGAGGATCAGCGCATCGGGCATACGCCGCGCTTGGCGTTGTCCGCGTATTCGTGAATGCGCGCATAGCGATGGCCCACGGTGATCACGGTGTCGCGCTTGCCGTCCAAAATCGCATACACCGAAAGGTGCTTTTCCAGCTTCGCATAGGCGCGGCCGAGCTTGCGCGCAAGCCGCCTGCGGCTTTTCGGCCCGAAATACAAGCACATGCCGCCGGTGACGCGCTTTTTCTGACCATAAGCGAGCAAAAGCCGCACGACCGCAAGCGGGATGCCGCGTTGTTGTGCGCGCCGTTTGGCGTGATCGCTCAGCACAGCCATCAAGCCACCTCCTGTTCGTTGCGGATGGGCGGCATCTTGCCGCGGCAAGCGCCTTGCTTCCGAGATTCCAAGTTTGGCATATCAGGGATGGATGCGCATGCGGATGTCGTATTCAAAGACGCGCTTGTCCACGGTGCTCACATACTCCAGCCGCACGCCTTCACCCAGCCCGGCCACGCCGCTCACCACGGCTGGAAGCTTGGTGCCGCCTGTCACATCAATCACGATCCCTGTGCGCACGCCTTGGGCGTGCAGCAGCGCAAGCGCCGCATCCAGGGCCTCCCAAAGCTCGGCCGCGCTTTCAAAGTTCGCGCCGTAGCGGAAGCGCGGCGGCGTGAGGATGCGTTCCTTGGGAAGCCCCACGAGATCCGCTACGACGCGCCGAAAGTCCTCCAGAAGGTGCCAGGTGCCGCGCTTGCGCGGATCGCGATCATCACCTTGGCCGGCCGAGCTGATCACGACCACCCACTCTAGCGTCCCGGCATCAAAGTGTTTGCGCAGGGCGACAAGCGGCATGGCCCAAGAGTCGTTGGCGGGGATGTGCTCGGGCCGCACGCGCTCAGGCTCAGGCGGAAGTTGCGCCCGCGTGGGGCTCAGAAAGAGCACGAGCGCGCGCGCCGGGCGCGCCAGACGCTCCTCAATCACCGGCGCGGGTCTGGGAAGGCGGCGCACAAGCCCCGTGGCGAGGAAGACAAGCGCGAGCAACGCAAGAAACGGCACAAGCCCCCACCAAGCGGGCCGCGCCTCAAACCAAAGCCGATACAGGGCATCGGCGAACCAACTGAGTGCGGCAAGCGTCGTAAGCGTGCCCGCAAGCGCGAAGAACCCGCCTGCGCCGCCTAACGCCGCTTGCACGGCGCGCAAGGCCACGATCAGCGCCGCCCCTTTGCTGCGATAGCGCACAACCGCCCTCCAATGCGTGTGCAAACCCTAAAAAGGCTTGCGCGCAGGGGCTAGCGATGCCCTGCATGCGCGGGCGCAAACGGCTAGCATCGCGCGCTTTGGCAAGGGGTGGAAGGCCGTGAGTGATTGGATTCGCGTGCGCGGTGCGCGTGTGCACAACCTCAAAAATATTGATTTGGACATCCCGAAGCACCGGCTCGTCGTGATCACGGGGGTATCCGGCTCGGGCAAGTCCAGCCTCGCCTTTGATACGCTCTATGCCGAGGGCCAGCGGCGCTATGTGGAGTCGCTTTCGGCCTATGCGCGCCAGTTCCTCGGCATGATGGAGCGCCCCGATGTGGATGCGATTGAGGGGTTGTCGCCGGCGATCTCCATTGAGCAGAAGACGACGAGCCGCAACCCGCGCTCCACGGTCGGCACGATCACCGAGATCTACGACTACCTGCGGCTTCTTTTTGCGCGCGTGGGCACGCCACGCTGCTATGCCTGCGGGCGCGAGATCGCCTCGCAATCCGCAAGCCAGATCATTGATGCGCTCATGCAGCGTCCCGAGGGCACGCGCCTTATGCTGCTTGCGCCGATTGCGCGGGGTCAAAAGGGCGAGTTTCGGCGCGAGCTTGCGCGCATCGCCGAGGAAGGCTTCGTG
>WFOX01000048.1 GCA_015487905.1 Mariprofundales bacterium | reverse complement strand
ATCGTGATGCGATCGGCGGTCTCCTCACGCAAGGCAAGCGCTTCGCCCTGGCTGATGAGGTAGTGCGCGCCTTGCACCCAGCCCGCATCGGCATTGCGCGCCACGGCCTCGGTGAGCATCGGCGCGCTTGGATCCACGAGGATCACGCTTCCCTTGCCTTGCAGGCGCCGCCGGATGAGCCGCGCCACATCGCCCGTGCCTGCGGCCACATCCACGACCGTCATGCCCGGGCGCACAAACGCCGCGGCCACAAGCTCCCGCTTCCAAAGCCGATGCAGCCCCCAGCTCATGAGGTCGTTCATGAGGTCATAGCGCGCCGCGACACTTGCAAACACGCGCGCGACTTCCTGCGCCTTCGTGTGCATGGCGCGCATCGTAGCGCCCGCGCACGCATGGCGAAACCGCATCCTTCTTGCTACGATGCGCGCGACTTCAAGCCGCAAAGGGAGGCATGCATTGGGGTTTCTGGCAGGCAAGAAGGGCATCATTCTTGGGGTCGCCAACGACAAATCCATCGCCTGGGGGGTGGCGCGCGCCTGCCACCGCGAAGGGGCAAAGCTTGGCTTCAACTATCTCGGCGAGTCGCTGAAAAAGCGCGTCGTGCCGCTTGCCGAATCCATCGGCGCCGACTTCGTGGAGCCTTTGGATGTGGGAAGCGACGCCGAGCTGGATGCCTTCTTCGCGAAGGTAGAACAGCGCTTCGGCAAGATTGATTTTCTTGTCCATTCCATCGCCTATGCGAACAAGGACAACCTGAAAGGGCGGTTTTTGGATACCACGCGTGAGGACTTCCGCACGGCGCTGGAAATCTCAGCCTATTCGTTCGTGGCCTGCGCAAGGCGCGCCGCAGCGATCATGAACCCGGGGGGAGCGATGCTCACGATGAGCTATCTCGGTGCTGTGCGCGCCGTGCCGAACTACAATGTCATGGGCGTGGCCAAGGCGGCATTGGAGGCCTGCGTGCGCTATCTTGCGCAGGATCTCGGCCCTGAGGGCATTCGCGTCAATGCCATTTCAGCCGGCCCGATTCGCACACTTGCTGCAAGCGCCATCGGCGATTTCCGCAAGCTGCTTGCCAAGGCCGCGCGCGGCTCCATGCTCAAGCGCAATGTCACGCAAGAGGAAGTCGGCGACACGGCTGCGTTTTTGGTCTCCGATCTCGCAAGCGGCATCACGGGCGAGGTCGTCTATGTGGATGCGGGCTTCCACATCGGCGCCGGCGACCCCGGCGAGGACTGATGCCGGGATCCACATTCGGCCAGGCCTTTCGCGTCACGACCGCCGGAGAGTCGCACGGGCCGGCGCTTGTCGGCATCGTGGATGGCTGCCCTGCGGGGCTGCCGCTATCGGAAGCGGACATTCAGCCGGAGCTGGATCGGCGCAGGCCCGGCACGAGCCGCTTTGTCACGCAACGCCGCGAGCCTGATCGCGTGGAGATCCTCTCGGGCGTCTTTGAGGGCAAAACCACAGGCTGCCCGATTGCGCTCCTCATCCGCAACGAGGATGCGCGCAGCCGCGACTATGCCGAGATCGCGAACAAGTTCCGCCCGGGCCATGCCGACTACACCTATTGGAAGAAATACGGCATCCGCGACTGGCGCGGCGGCGGGCGTGCCAGCGCGCGCGAAACCGCGATCCGTGTCGCCGCAGGCGCAATCGCCAAAAAGCTTCTGCGCGAGCTTGCGGGCACGCGCATCGTGGGTTGGGTGGAGCAGATCGGCCCCGTGCGCATAGATCCCGCACGCTTTGATGAAGAGGAAATCGCGCGCAATCCGTTTTTCTGCCCGGATGCCGAGGCCGTGCCGAAGATGGAGGCGCTTTTGGATCAGTTGCGCCGCGAGGGCGACTCCACAGGCGCCGCCGTCGTCGTGGAGGCGCGCAATGTGCCGGCGGGACTGGGCGAACCCGTCTTTGACAAGCTGGATGCCGAGCTCGCCAAGGCGATGATGAGCATTCCGGCTGTGAAGGGCGTGGAGATCGGCGACGGCTTTGCCTGCATTGAGGCGCGCGGCTCCACCTTCGGCGATGCGCTCACACCCAAGGGCTTTGCGAGCAACCACGCGGGCGGAATCCTGGGCGGCATCTCCACGGGGCAGACGATCCGCGTGCGCATGGCGCTCAAGCCCACCTCGTCCATCCGCAAGCCGCGTCCGACGATCACCGTGGACGGCAAGCCCACCGAGATCGTCACCAAAGGCCGGCACGATCCTTGTGTGGGCATCCGCGCCGTGCCGATCGCTGAGGCGATGCTCGCGCTTGTGCTTGCCGACCACCTGCTGCGCCAGCGCTTGGCACGCCTTTGATTCGGATGCATCGCCCGCCTTTTCGGGCGACAATGCGCAGTGATTGGAACCGCAGGCGAAGAGCTCGGGCAAAGGCCAACCCACACCATGTTCTGCAAACGCTTTGCAATCGGCAATGTAGGTCGCCCTTTAGGGCGACATGGCGCCAGCACGGGCAACCATCGTCTATAGGCGTAGGGGCAAGGCGATGCCTCGCCCGCCCGAAACAACCGCCAGCACGGAAAATGGCGGGCGACCCGGCGGGTTGCCTTTATCCCTTACACGGAAATGCCACCCAAGCCGCGATCAAGAATCCAATCCACCAACTCGTCCTTGCAGATCACCCGAATCCTGAGATTTTGCTTACTTTCTTTTTCTTCTCCTTTCTCTCCTTCTTTTCCTTCTTTTCCTGCTTTCACTTTCTTCTTTGCATCTTCATCCAGTTCCTCTGCTGTGGTCACGAGAAACCCCACATCCACATCACCCTTCTCCACCGCTTTTGCGATCTGCTCCACGCCGTGCTGTCCCGTCTTGTCCTCATGCTTCTTCACCTGAAAGCCGATCTTTACCTCCTGAGAAGCGATGCGCAGCGTGGCCTCCACATCCACATCGGCGTCCCCCTGACCTCTCGGGTCCCTGCGCCTGACCTCCAAGCCGTCCTTGCGCAACAGTTCCATCACGAGCACCTCAAGATCGTGCGGCGTGAGCGCTTCTTTCAGCGCCTTTTCCACCGCTTTTCTGGCGCCCTGCCGGGTCTCCGAGGAGAATTTCCACACTTTTCCATTTCGCGCCTTCTTGATGTCCTCCAGCAGATCCGTGGCATCCACACATGTCTGCCGCGCCTTGAGCCTGGCTTGCAGCGGTGCGCTCAGCCCGATTCGCGCAAGCGTTTTTTCCAGCTCTGCCTTGCGCACCCAGCCCATGTCGTGCTGTTCATGAAGCTCGGCGGAAAACTCCGCCTCGCCCTTCACCCTATACACATGAACATCGGCATCCTCCGGAACGAGCACCCAATCGCCCGGCTTCATTTCGTGGATGAAGCGCCAAGGACTTCCCGCGGCACGGCCCACCATTTCCGGACCGTCGGGATAATATTCGCTGTAGGCTTCCGCAATCGCCTGCTTGAATGCCTCCCAGTCCTTGATCTCGGGAAGGTTCTTCACCCTTCCCCAGCCGATGCCGATGAGGTTACGCTCCCTGCCCGCAGCCAGGCGGCCCTCGCCCATGTGCAGCACGAATGCCTGTTGTGTCGCCGTGTCCGTCATGCTTCCCTCCCTTTCACGATTTGGGGCAAGGATAGAACGAATCAGCGGGCGTTTGGAACTTTTTGGTCGTCTTTCCGCTTGCGTCCGGCGTCCGAACACCCGCCATTACGGCTGCGATGCACCGGGCTTGGGCAGGAACTCCACGCCGGGAAGCCCCTTGAGATCCGCATCCGAGGTGGCAAGCCGCGCCCCGCGCGAGCGCGCCGCGGCATAAACGAGCGCATCGGCCATCGCCAAGCCATGCACCACCGCGAACTCGGCCGCCTGCACGGCCAGGGACGCATCCACGGGCACAATCGGATGCTGCTGCAAGCGCAGCGCCACCTCCAACGCCGGCCCCTCCCCAAGCCGCGCCCGCGCCACCTTGCACACCTCATACACCACAACCGCGGGCACAAGCAAACGATCCGGCGGCGTGTGTCAGCTCTTGCGCTTGCGCGTCGGGCGCGTGTTTCTGCTCCCTCAAAATGCGCTGAAGCTGCATCCACTCTACTTTGAGCACGACTTCCAGCAGCGCGGGGGCGCTTGCCCCTTTGGCGATCAAATCCTCAATCCACTTGCAGCTTGCTTCCAAAGAAATGCTTTCCTTCCGGACAAGTTCGCGCACGAAGCGCGCTCTCGTGCGATAAGAAACCCCGGACAAGCGTTCCGCCACCCATTCATCAAACGAACCCTGACCCATACCAGGGCATATCGGCGCCACCGACGAGAACTTGAGCGACCTACTCGGACTTGCCCGCTTGAATCAAATATGAATCGCGCGGCCGAAGGCGTCCATCGCCGCCTCGTGCAGCATCTCCGAAAGCGTCGGATGCGGGAACATGTGAT
>WFOX01000047.1 GCA_015487905.1 Mariprofundales bacterium | reverse complement strand
TGCGCTTGAGCTTGAGCGTGGGGGTGAGCAGCCCCGCCTCCTGCGTCCAAGGCTCCTTGACGATCGCGAGCCGGCGCACGCGCATGAAGCGCGGCAGATCGCCAAGCTGCGCATTCATGCGCTCCACAAGCCAATGCTTGAGTTCGCGATCTTCGCGCCAGTTCCGTGGCAAGGGCCTGCGCCTAGCCTCGCGCCAGGCGCGCGCAAGCGCCTCCTCATCCACCACCACAAGCGCGCCGACATAGGGTCGCCCGTCGGCCACAACCGCCACTTGCGCGATCACGGGATCCTGCACGAGCCGCTGCTCAATCACCGCGGGCGGCACATTCTCGCCCGTGGAGAGCACCATGATTTCCTTCTTGCGATCCACGATCCTCACAAATCCATCCGCATCCATCTCGGCCACATCGCCCGTGTGCAGCCAGCCCTCGTCATCCAGCGCTTTTTCGGTCTCCTCGGGCAGGTTCCAGTAGCCCTGCATGATCATCGCGCCGCGCGCAAGCAGCTCCCCGTCGGCGGCGATTTTGAGCTCCACGCCCGGCAAGGGCGGCCCCACGGTTTCGGGCTTGATCCAGCGCGCGCGATTGACGCTGAGCGTGGGCGCGGCCTCCGTAAGCCCATAGCCCGGCAGCACTGTGATGCCGGCAGCCAGTAAGAAGCGCGCGATCTCGGGTGATAACGCCGCCCCGCCCACCACAAGCGCGCGCAGCCTTCCGCCGAACTGCTCGCGGATCGGCGCATGCGCAAGCGCATCCAGCCGCGCAAAGAGCTGCGCCTCCACCCAGCGCAGGCGCTTGCCTTGCTGCTGAAGCTGAAAGCGCTTCCAGCCCAATGATTGCGCCCGCGCAAAGACCTCGCGCGCAATCCAGCCGCCTTCCGCAATGCGTGCAGCCACCGCCGCATGCACGCGCTCGCAAAGCCTTGGCACGGCGAGGGCGAGCGTGGGGCGCACCTCGGCAAAGTCGCGCATGAGGGTGGCAAGCGACTCCGCATAGGCGATCTCGGCGCCGCTTGCAACAGCCAGAAACTGGCCCACCGTGCGCTCAAAGGCATGCGCAAGCGGCAGAAACGAGAGAAAGCGATCGTCAGGATACACAGGCACGGCACCGAGTCCTGCCGCGACATCGGCAAGGATCGCGCCATGCGTGAGCATCACCCCCTTGGGCCTTCCCGTCGTGCCCGAGGTGTAGATGATCGTGGCGAGATCCTCGTGCGCGGGCAAAGGCGCCTGGATCTCGCGATCCCAGCTTGGATCGTCCAGCACCTGATCCTCGGAAGACGCGCCGCGAAAGACGAGCACGGGGATACCCGCGCCTTCCAGCTTTGCCGCCTGCTCGCCTTCCTCCACGAGCGCAAGCTTGACCCCGGCATCGCGGAAGACGAACTGCACATTGCCGGCGGGATCGGTGTAATAGGCGGGAACGGTCACGGCCCCCAGGCGCAGGATCGCAAAATCGGCGATGCACCACTCGGGCCGATTGTGGCCGAGCAGGCCCACGCGATCGCCGGGGCCGACCCCTTGCGCCTCCAGCCAGGCCGCAAGCCGGAGCACGGCCTGCTGCACGCGCACCCAGCTCCAGCGCCGCCAGCTTCCATCCGCGCGCCGATCCAACAGCAAGGTCTTGTCCAGCCACGCCGCCGGCGCATCCAAAAGCAATTCCACGAGATTGCGGGCGGCAAGCGCCCGCCGTCTGCCCGGGCAATCCCCTTCAGGCTGTTGCCAGTTGGGCACGGATCGGCTCCAGCACATCCAGGTTTTCGGGAACCGCAAGCCCCTGGCGCTGGAAGCGCTCGGCCAGCGCGTTCAGGTCCTCATCGGCAAAGGCGCCCAGAAGCCCGCCGCGGAACGGCGGAAAGCCGATGCCGAAGACGAAGGCCGCATCCAGCGCATCCGCGGAATCCACGACCCCCTCGCGCAGGCAGGCAAGTGCTTCGGCAAGCATCGGCAGGATGCAGGCATCCACGATCTCGGCATCGGCAAGCGGCGCTGGAGCTTCGTCCTTCATCGCCGCATCAAACTCGCGCGCCTTGGGCGCCGCCTGCGGCAGGATCGCGCCTGCCTCAGGATTGGGGCCGGCAAGCTTCCCCTTTTCATAGGC
>WFOX01000046.1 GCA_015487905.1 Mariprofundales bacterium | reverse complement strand
TGACCCCCTTGCGCTGCCATTCCTGGATGATCCGCCGCTGCAAGATGCGCTCGGCCCGCGCAAGCTGCACGCGGTCGTTGACCCCAAGCGCTTCTTCTTCGGCCACTTCCACGGCCACAACCGCGCGCTGCTGCTTGCGCGCCAGCGCCACAAGATCGGGAAGATACAGCTCCCCTTGGGCGTTGTCGGCGGAAAGCCGTGAGATCTGCGCGCGCAGGAAGTCCGCGGCAAAGCAGTAAATCCCGGCATTGACCTCGGCGATCGCGCGCACCTTGGCATCGGCATCGGCCTCTTCCACGACGCGCGCGATGGTTCCATCGGCATCGCGCACGATGCGCCCATAGCCGCGCGGATCCTGCGGGCGCATCACGGCGAGCGCCAAAGCCGCCTCGTGCTTGCGGCGCGCCTCCACCAGGCTGCGCAGCAGCGCCGAAGACACGAGCGGCGTATCACCGCAGAGCACGAGCACATCCACGATGTTTGCTTCCCAGCACGCCAGCGAGGCGGCGACGGCATCGCCCGTGCCGCGCGGTTTCTCTTGTCTTGCCCAGCGGACATTGGCGGGATCGCCGAGGGCGGCGCGAATCTGCGCCGCATGTTCGCCCACGACGACGGCAATGCCGGCAGGCGCAAGCTGCTCAGCCGCATGCAGCACATGCGCGAGCATCGGCCAGCCGAGCACGGGATGAAGCACCTTGGGAAGCCGCGAGCGCATGCGCTTGCCCTGGCCCGCGGCGAGCACGACGATTTGCAAATCCTCAAACGCTTGCATGCAGGCGATGCTGCGCGTGGGAAGCAGACAAACGCAAGCGGCTTACGAGCGCTTTTTCTTCTTGCGCAGCCACGCAAGCCGCGCGCTCATCACCGCAAGTTCGGCCTCCACGCGTGCGAGATCCACATCCCCCTTGCGCGATTCCAATAGCTCGCGCGCGCGGCGCTCGGCGGCGATGGCCTCGGCCTCGTCAATGTCGGTGGCGCGCTCGGCCGTATCCGCAAGGATGATCACCTGATCGGGCTGCACTTCAATGTAGCCGCCCGCCACAAAGATCTCATCCACCTCGCCGTCGGGCTTGTGCACGCGCACCTCACCCGGCTTGAGCTTGGCAAGTAGCGGCGCATGGCGCGGCAACACGCCGAGCTCGCCTGCGACACTCGGCGCGGCCACAAAGGTCGCCTCACCCGCATAGACCTCGCGCTCGGCGGTCGCGATCTGCACCTGCATCGTGCTCATCAGACCTTCGCCCCGAGTTTCTTGGCCTTCTCCACCGCCTGCTCAATCGTGCCGACCATGTAAAAGGCCTGCTCGGGCAGGTGGTCGTATTGGCCTTCCAAGATGCCCTTGAAGCCCTTGATCGTGTCCTCGCGGCGGACAAAGACGCCGGGCTGACCTGTGAAGACCTCGGCGACATGGAACGGCTGCGAAAGAAACCGCTGAATCTTGCGCGCGCGCGCCACGATCAGCTTGTCCTCATCCGACAGCTCGTCCATGCCGAGAATCGCGATGATGTCCTGCAGCTCCTTGTAGCGCTGCAAGGTCTTGCGCACGCCCATCGCAACCTCGTAGTGCTCCAGCCCCACGACCTTCGGATCCAACTGCCGCGAGGTAGAATCCAAGGGATCCACGGCCGGATAGATGCCAAGCTCCGCGATCTGGCGTGAAAGCACGATCGTGGAGTCCAGGTGCGCGAAGGTCGTCGCGGGCGCAGGGTCCGTAAGGTCGTCCGCGGGCACATAGACGGCCTGCACCGAGGTGATGGAGCCCTTCTTCGTCGCCGCGATGCGCTCCTGAAGCTTACCCATCTCCTCGGCAAGCGTGGGCTGATAACCCACCGCCGAGGGCATGCGGCCCAAAAGCGCGGAGACCTCGACACCCGCGAGCGAGTAGCGATAGATGTTGTCAATGAAGAGCAGCACATCGCGGCCTTCGTCACGGAAGTATTCGGCGATCGTGACCCCCGTGAGCGCCACGCGCAGGCGGTTGCCGGGCGGCTCGTTCATCTGGCCATAGACGAGCGCCACCTTGTCGAGCACGCCCGCTTCCTTCATCTCGTGGTAAAAGTCGTTGCCCTCGCGCGTGCGCTCGCCAACCCCTGTGAACACGGAATATCCGCCGTGGGCCTTGGCGATGTTGTTGATGAGCTCCATCATGTTCACGGTCTTGCCCACACCGGCGCCGCCAAAGAGTCCCACCTTGCCGCCCTTGGCGATCGGGCACATGAGGTCAATGACCTTGATGCCCGTCTCCAAGATCTCGGTAGCCGGCGCAAGCTCCTCAAACTTCGGCGCGGGGCGATGGATCGGCCAGCGCTCCTCGGCCTCCACCTCTTCGCCCTCAAAGTCAATGCCGCGCCCGAGCACATCCATGATGCGCCCGAGCGTCCCTTTGCCCACGGGCACCTTGATGCAATCGCCCGTATCTACGACCTCCATGCCGCGCTTGAGGCCATCGGTGGAACCAAGCGCAATCGTGCGCACGGTGCGATCGCCGATGTGCTGCTCCACCTCCAGCGTAAGCTTCTTTTCCTCCACGACGAGCGCGTTGTAGATCGCAGGCAACTCGCCCTCGTCAAAACGCACATCCACAACGGGTCCGATGACCTGCGTGATCACGCCTTTCGTCCCCATCTTCGCCTCTCCTTTTACTTCGCAGCTTCGGCGCCGGCGACGATCTCGGAAAGCTCCTTCGTGATCGCCGCTTGACGCGCCTTGTTGTAGCTGATTCTAAGCTCACGCACGAGCTTGTTCGCATTGTCGGTGGCGTTCTTCATCGCCACCATGCGCGCCGAGTATTCGCTCGCCTTGTTCTCAATCACGCCGTGATACACGAGCGCTTCCAAATAACGATTCAAAAGCCCGTCCAGCACCTCGGCGGCCTCAGGCTCGTAGAGGTAATCCCAATACCCGGGATGCGTAGGCTCGGCGACCTCAGGGCACGGAAGCAGACGCACAAGCTGCGGCCGCTGCGTCATCGTGTTGACGAACTCGGAATAGAGCAGCCACACCTCATCCAGCCCGCCATGGAGAAACGCCTGCGCCGCCGAGCGCACGATGCCCGCAAGCTCCTGCACCTCCACGGCATCGGGCACGGGTTCCTTAACCGCCGCAACCTCCTTGACGACCTTTCTCAAAAACATCGCGCCGCGGCGGCCGATCGCATAGCCGACGGTCTCT
>WFOX01000045.1 GCA_015487905.1 Mariprofundales bacterium | reverse complement strand
GCGGATGACGGTGCACCGCGCGTGGGAACGGACGGCAAGGTGTATTTCCACTCCAACCGCAAGGTGACGAAAGAGATCGCCAAGCAGTTGGGCGTGCGGCGCGCAGCGCGCGGCTTTCACATCTGGCGCGTGCCGCTTCCCAAAAAGAGCCCGGCACAACCCGGCACGCAGGGCAACTAAAGCCCACACCCAAAGCCCCGCGGGCGCTCCCGCGGGGCTTTTTCTTTTCTAAGGCAGCACCGGTGTGGAAGTGCACATGCACATGATCACGAAAACTCCGTGTTCGCCGTGCGCCTTTGAAATGCTCGCAATAGGATCTGGGGAGGCTCCATCCAAGGACGTTCAGCCAAGCTCCCCATGTCCCAAGTGGATGCCAAGCTGTGCGATTTTTCGCTTCCCTGCAGGAAGAAGGTGCACGCCGCTCGTAGGAATCCAGCGGTATCCATCTTCCGTTGCGGTGCGTTTGCGAAGCCCGGGATGCGCACGCAAGAGGTTCTGAAGCCACGCAAACTTCTTGATCACGGCTTGCACTTCCGAGCTCGTCGCAGGATGCACTTCCACCCAATAGAAGGCTTCGCCTCCATTCCGATGCACGCAGACTCCATAATCCCAGCGCGGATCGTTCGGATGGGCCTGTTTCAAACCCTCATCCAGATCGGCGCTGGCCGCAATGCTCGCTCCCTTTTTCGGGCGTATCTTGTTTCGGTGATGGGCCTTGATGGCCTGTTTGCCGGGTTTGCAAAAGTCCGTGTCAAAACCGCGAACCCGCCCCACAAGCGAGCAAAGCGTGCAGCTCAGTCGGCTTCGGTGGTGCTGGCTGCGGCGATCTCGGCGCATGTGGCTCGGCTTACCACGCGGGCCACTACATCTTGAATGCGCAACGAATGAGCGGCAAGCCCGCCCCAATCCGCGATCTTCGGATCGCCCGGATCCAGCCCGGAAATGTCCACGGCCTCTCCTTCCCGCGTGAAGAAATACACCCGGATGTTGCACTGCAAGGCCTTTTCCGCAATCACTCGGCTTCCCGTGCCATACAGACCCAACATGTCCTGCACATCTTTTGCGCGCGCCCCGTGCCGACGCAGCACCGACAGCGCCCAGGCCACCTCCAACACCTGCGGCGAATGCGTGGAAAGCAGCACGCGATAGCCGCGCACGAGCAACTCCAGCATAAGCCCCATCACAGCCATGATCGCATCGGGATGCAGCCCGGCCTCAGGCTCCTCTACGATCACCCACTCATAAGGCTCGCGTCGCGAACGCGCACCCGCCGGCAAAAGCCAATACAACCCCAGCAACAAGGGCGCAAACTCGCGCTGTCCCGCCGACCAGGCGAGATAGCCAAGCCGCGCCCCTTCCTTGGTCTCCAGCATGAGCCGCCGAGGCCCTCCCTCTTCCAGATTGCGCAGCCGCACGCCCGGATAGATATGCGCGGCGATCGCCTCGCGCAGGCATTCCTTGAGCCGATTCGCGCGCGGAAAGACATCGCCGGAGGCGAACTCCTGCTGCACGAGCGCATGCAAACGATCGCTGAACTCGCGCAGGCAAAACGGATCATCCATCTGGAAATCCATGAAGGGCCGCGTGATCCCTTCGCGCAGCGCAAGCACGCGCTGGGCGGGAATGGAAAAGACTCGCGCCGGCTTTGCTTTGTGCATCAGCAGCGAACGAAAGCTCACGGCGCTTCCCTCTACTTCCAGCTTGGCCCTCCGCGCCGCCTCCCCCGTACCTTTCCCAAGATACATTTCCATGAACCTAGCTACCGAGGCCGGCGCGATTCCAAAATATTTCCTAAATGCCTCGCCAATCGCGCCTGCATCATGCAACAAACGGAAAATCTGAAGAAAAATGCTCTTTCCCGTGGCCTGCGGGCCTACGAGGATTGTCATTTCTTCGGGCTGAATGCAGGCATGGCGCAAAGGGCCGAAATTTCGGATGCAAACCTCTCGCACACCCGCCTCGGCTAATAGCTCTTGCGAAAGACCGTGCCGCCGCACTTCGGGCAGGGCGGCACGCGGCCCGTGCGCTTGAAGTGCAGCTCCTGACCGCAATCCACGCAGGTGAGCGTGCCTGCGCTTGTGATCTCGCCCGAGCGCACCGTGATCGTTTGCTCCGCGCGCGCGGCCAGGCCCTTGAGCGCGTCCGCCGCGGCGGAGACGACGGAGACGAACATCGCCACGGCGCCCGCGCCGATGCGCGCGGGATGCAAGCGCTCGCGCGCCTCTTCCCCGAGCTCGCCCACAAGCTGGGCAAGATCGCGCTCCAAGAACGCCTTGAGCCGCTTTCCTTGCTCCTCGCCGAGCACGCCCGCAGCCGTAAGCTGCGCGCGCGCCTTCTCCATCGCCGCGCGCGCGGCCTCGGCGGTCTTCTCGGGCGCCTGCTCAAAGAGCTCGCGGAAGCGCTCGGCAAGCCGGTCATACAGCGCCGCCTCTTCGTCGTGCTCACCGTCGGTGCCGTCCATCCAATGGATCACGGCATCGGCGAACTCACTTGTGGAAAGCTTGGTCGCGCCCTCCATGAGGCGATGGAAGTCGTAGGTGACGGTCTTGGCCTGGATCGCGCCCTCAATGCCGCGGATGACGAGATCGGCGGCCTCGTGCCAGCCGAGATGCCGCAGCATCATCTCGCCCGAGAGAATCAGCGAAGACGGATTGGCCATGTTCTTGCCTGCATACTTCGGCGCCGTGCCGTGCGTGGCCTCAAAGATCGCATGGCCCGTCTCATCGTTGATGTTCGCTCCCGGCGCGATGCCGATGCCGCCCACTTGGGCCGCGAGCGCATCGGAAAGATAGTCGCCGTTCAAGTTCATCGTCGCGATCACATCAAACTCGGCCGGGCGCGTGAGCACCTGCTGCAAGGTGATGTCGGCGATCGTGTCCTTGATGACGATCCCGGCACCTTCCTTGCCTTCCGGAATCACGAGCCACGGCCCGCCGTCTTTCTCCACGGCGCCGAACTCGCGCTTGGCAAGCGCATAGCCCCAGTTGCGGAACGCGCCCTCCGTGAACTTCATGATGTTGCCCTTGTGCACGAGCGTCACACTCTTGCGCCCGTGCGTAATCGCATAGCGGATCGCAGCACGCACAAGCCGCTCCGTGCGCGGGCGCGAGATCGGCTTGATGCCGATGCCGGTTTCCTCGGGATGCGGGATCTTGCCCTCGGGCACGCCGAGCTCGTCCATCAGAAAGCGGATGAGTTTGTTCGCCTCGTCACTGCCCGCCGGCCACTCAATCCCCGCATAGATGTCCTCGGAGTTTTCGCGGAAGATCACCATATCCACAAGCTCCGGGTGTTTCACGGGGCTTGGCGCGCCCGGGAAGTAGCGCACGGGGCGCAGGCACACATAGAGATCCAGCGTTTGCCGCAAGGCGACATTGAGCGAGCGGATGCCACCGCCCACGGGCGTGGTCAGCGGCCCCTTGATGCCGACGAGAAACTCGGAAAATGCGCGCACGGTCTCTTGAGGCAACCAGGCATCGTCCGTGCGCCCGTAGAGGTTCCAGGCCTTCTCGCCCGCATAGGCCTCCATCCAGACGATCCTGCGCGCGCCGCCATAGGCCTTTTCCACCGCCGCATCCAGCACGCGGCGTGTGGCGGGCCAGATGTCCTGGCCGATGCCGTCGCCCTCAATGAAAACGACGATGGGTTTGTCCGGCACGACGAGGCGGCCGTTTTCCATGCGGATCTTTTCGCCGTCTTGCGGCACCTG
>WFOX01000044.1 GCA_015487905.1 Mariprofundales bacterium | reverse complement strand
TCATCGCCGTGGGCTTCCCTTCGGCCACCTCGCGCGCAAACGAGGGCCCCGTGAGCACGGCCACATGCCGGCCCGTGCGCGCGGCCACGAACTCGGCGGCGGTCTGCCCGCCGTCGGGCGTCATGCCCTTCGTGGCGACGACGATGGCGGCATCCAGAGCAGGACACGCATCCAGCGCCTCGGCAAGCGCCGCGCTCGGCAAGGCGAGGACAAGGATGTCGGCATCCGCAAATACTTTTGCGGATGGGGCCTGCGGCTGCACCGAGGCAGGCAGCAGAATGCCGGGCAGATAGCGCGCATTCTCGCGCCGTTCGGCAAGCATGCGCGCGGCCTCCTCGTTGCGCGCGACAAGCCGCACGGCATGGCCTGCGCGCGCAAGCACGATCGCAAGCGCCGTGCCCCAGCTGCCCGCGCCCCAAACCGTGATCCTCATGCGCGCCGCCTGCGCCACCACGCGGCGACGAGCAGCCCCGCCGCAAACCCGAGCGCGGGCGCATCGCCCATCACGAGATACGGCGTCGTTCCCCGCATCGGCGCAAAGCTGACCGAACGCGCGCGCGCCGACCACCAGGCAAGGCGAGCGGCGATGGAGCCGTCCGGGCGGATCGCGCCCGTGATGCCCGTGTTCGTCGCGTGCAACACCCAGCGCCCCGTCTCCACGGCGCGCGCCCGTGCCGCCTCCCAGTGCTGCCAGGCCGCAGGCGCCCGCCCATACCAGGCGTCGTTGGTGACGACGACGAGGACATTGGCTCCCGCCTGCACACGCGCACGCGCCTCCTCGGGAAAGATGGACTCATAGCAGATGAGCGCGCCGATGCGCAGCGGCCCGAGCACGAGCGGGCGCGCATCCTTCGCGGGCGCGAAATCGCCGATCGCAGGCACGAGCCTTCTCATCCAGCCGCGGCCCCAGAACGGCACATACTCGCCAAACGGCACGAGCTTGCGCTTGCCCGCAAAGCCCGCATCGCCCTGTTCCGTCCACAGTTGCAGGCCGTTTTGCAGCTTTCCGTCCTTGCGGTGGCGCAGCGCCCCGAAGGCAAGCGGCGCCTTGGCCCTTTGCACGATGCGCGCAAGCCATGCAGGCGCCCAGGGCGCATCTTCCAGCGCGAACGGCAAGGCCGCCTCGGGCCAGAGCACGAGATCGGCCTTCTTGCGGGCCGAGAGCCGCTCCAAACGCGCAAGCGCCTTGGCCAGGCCCTGGCGCGTCCATTTCTCCTCTTCGGCGATGTTCGGCTGCACAAGAAGCGCGCGCATGGGCTTGCCCGCCACAAGCGCCGGCGTCGGCGCAAGCGGCGCTGTGATCAGCGCCGCAAGCACAAGGATGGCGCCGAAAAAGGGTCGCGTGCGCGCGGACACCGCAAGCTCGGCAATGCCGGCGGCCAACACGAGCGGCCAGAGCGCCGCGCCATAGACGCCAAAGACAGCAAGCCAGCCCTGCGCGGGGGTATCCAGCACGAGCGTGCCGATCGCGGTCCAGGGAAGCCCCGAAAACCAATGGCCGCGCAGGTATTCCACGAGCATGCCCGCACCAACGAAGCCAAGCGCGCGCCAGCGCCCGCGCGCGGGCACAAGCCACGCCCAAAGCGCCCCATGCAGCCCGAGCACAAGGCCGATCGCGGCTTCAGCAAGCCACGCAAGCGGCCAGGGAAGGTTTCCGAAGGTGTGAAAGACGGGCGCAAGCCACCAGGCGCCGACCACGAACCAGCCGCAGCCGAAACCAAACCCGATGGCCGCGCGCCGCTCGGGCGCACGAAAGGCAAGCGCCGCGAAGGCGGCCAATGCCGCAACCCCGAGCAAGCGATGGCCATAGGGCGCAAAGGCAAAGGGCATGAGAACGCCGGCTGCAAACGCAGCCGCAAACAGCAACATTGGGCGCGCATGAAGCGCAGATGGCCGCCCCATGATCATCCCGGGTGTAAGGCGCTTGCAACCAGCGCTGTAGGTCGCGCTTCAGCGCGACACAGCGCCAGCGCTTGCAACCGATGACACGATGCCGGGCCAACATCCGACCAACCCATGAGGACCGCATGCGCCATCGGGGGAGGGCATCCCCCTGCATCATGCTCCGGCGTAGGGATCGCCAAGCCCAAGCATGGCCATTGCGCGGACTTCCAGCCGCCGCATCGCCTCGGCCTCGTCCTCGCCACGCTCGTGATCCCAGCCCGCAAGGTGCAACACCCCGTGGATCACGAGATGCTGCGCATGCGCAATCGGGTTTCTCCCAAGCCGCGCGGCCTCATGCCGCACAAACGGATAGCCGAGCACGAGATCGCCGAGATCGTCCGCCTCCTCCATCGGAAACGAAAGCACATCGGTCGGTTGATCCTTGCCGCGAAAGTCACGGTTGAGCCGCTGCACGACCGCATCGGGGGCCAAGCGCACGCGCACATCACCAAAGCGCCCCGCCACCCGCATTGCGGCCCGCGCCGCCGCCACAAGCGCATGCGCAGGCGGCGCCTCTTGCGCCACCTCGTCATCGGCAAGGACATCAATCGCAGGCATCCTCGCCCTGCTCATAGGCGGCCACGATGCGCTCCACGAGCGGATGGCGCACGACATCCTCGCGCGACAGCCGCACGATCGCGACACCCTTCACGCCTTCCAACACCTTGAGCGCCTGCAAAAGCCCGCTCGCATCCGGCTCGGGAAGGTCAATCTGGGTGGTGTCGCCTGTGACCACCATGCGCGAGCCGAAGCCCAAGCGTGTGAGAAACATCTTCATCTGCTCGCGCGTGGTGTTCTGCGCCTCATCCAAAATCACGAACGCGCCTGAAAGCGTGCGCCCGCGCATGTAGGCAAGCGGCGCCACCTCAATGCGCCCGCCCTCCAGATACCCCTGCATCTTTTGCAGGCCCAAGAGATCCCCGAGCGCGTCGTAAAGCGGGCGCAGATACGGATCCACCTTCTGCTGCATGTCGCCGGGCAGAAAGCCGAGCCGCTCACCCGCCTCCACGGCCGGGCGCGTGAGCACGATGCGCTCCACCTCCTGGCGCTGCAAGGCGCGCACGGCGGCGGCGACGGCCAAATAGGTTTTGCCCGTGCCCGCAGGCCCCACGGCGATCGTGAGATCATGCTCCATCATGGCCATGAGGTAGCGGTGCTGGCCCGGTGTTTTTGCGACCACGCGCTTGCGCCCGGCGCGAAAGGCCGTGCGCGGCTCGGCCTCGGCCTGCACGGCCTCCTTGAGCACGGCTTCTACTTCCATCTCATCCAGCTCCACACCCTCGTTTGCGCGCGCCACAAGTCGCAGGATGGCC
>WFOX01000043.1 GCA_015487905.1 Mariprofundales bacterium | reverse complement strand
GAAGTGCAAACGATCCCGGCCGGCATGCGCGGCGTGGAGCATCCCTCGCGCGCGATTTACCTCATCCACGGCTATCGCGTGCATGGCCATCGCGCGGCCGATTTGGATCCGCTCAAGCTGGATCCCCAGCCGCGCCCGCCGGAGTTGGAGCTGGCCTACTACGGGCTATCCGAACAAGATCTGGACACGCCGTTTCCGACCGGCGATCTCGCAGGCCCCCCTGTGCGCCCCTTGCGCGAGATCGTGGCCTTGCTGGAAGAGACCTATTGCGGGCATGTAGGCCCCGAGTTCATGCACATCACGGACTCGGCGCGCAAGCACTGGCTGCAAGAGCAGCTTGAGCGCACGCGCAGCCGGCCCGCGTATGATGCGGACACGAAGCGCCGCATCTTCGGCAAAATCCTGCACGCGACCGAGTTTGAGCTCTTTTTGCACACGCGCTACACGGGCCAGAAGCGCTTTTCCGTGGAAGGTGCGGAAAGCCTCATCCCGATGCTGGATCGCTTCATCCAAAAGGCCGGGGAGGCGGGCGCGAAAGAAATCGTCATCGGCATGGCGCACCGCGGGCGGCTCAATGTGCTTGCGAACATCATGGAAAAGCCGCTTGCTGAGATCTTCGCGGAGTTTGAGGGGGAGCTTGAGGAGATCGCGCACGGCACGGGCGATGTGAAGTATCACCTAGGCTTTTCCAACGACATCACCACCCCCGGCGGGCGCGTGCATGTCTCGCTTGCGTTCAATCCCTCGCATCTGGAGGTCATCGGCCCCGTGGTGTTGGGCAGTGTGCGCGCACGCCAGCGCAGGCGCGGCGATCATGCGCGCCGCGAGGTGATTCCGTTGCTCATTCACGGCGATGCGGCCTTCGCAGGCCAAGGGGTCGTCGCCGAGACCTTCAACCTCTCCAAGCTGCGCGGCTTTCGCGTGGGCGGCTGCGTGCATATCGTCGTCAATAACCAAATCGGCTTTACGGTCAATCCGTTTGATGCGCGCTCGTCCATGTATGCGACGGACATCGCCAAGATGGTGCAGGCGCCGATTTTGCATGTGAACGGCGATGATCCCGAGGCCTGCTGCTATGCCGTGGAGCTTGCGCTCGCCTACCGCAACCGCTTCCATGAGGATGTGGTCGTGGATCTCGTCTGCTATCGGCGCCGCGGCCACAATGAGGCGGACACACCCGAGGTCACGCAGCCCGTCATGTATCGCAAGATTCGCACGCACCCGCCCGTGTTGGAGATTTACAAAAAGCAGCTCATGGACGAGGGCGTGCTCAGCGAGAAGGACGCCGAGGCGATGCGCGCGGCCTATCGCAAGTTCCTGCGCGAGATGCAGGCGCACCGCGACTGGCGAAGGCCCGTGCGCGACGCGCTGGACGGGCGCTGGGCCGGTTTTCACCGGTTGCCCACCAAAGAGCCGAAGACCGCCGTGCCGAAGAAGCGACTCGTGGAGCTTTGCCGCAAGGCGCATGCCTTGCCTGAAGGTTTCAAGCTGCATCCGCTTGTGGCCAAGATCTTCGCAGCCCGCCAAAAGATGGCCGAGGGCAAGCAGCCTGCGGACTGGGGCTTTGCCGAGATCATGGCCTATGCCACACTTGTGGCCGACGGCGGCTGGGTGCGCATCACAGGCCAGGACACGGGCCGCGGCACCTTTTTCCATCGCCATGCGATCGTCTATGACCAGGAAACGGGTGAGGCCTTCACGCCGCTTAGGCAGGTGGAGTCCGGCGAGCTTTCGCACTTCGTTTGCTACGATTCTCTGCTCTCGGAGCTTGCCGTGTGCGCGTTTGAATACGGCTATTCGGTGGCCGAGCCGCGCGCGCTCGTGATCTGGGAGGCGCAATACGGCGACTTCGCGAACAACGCCCAGGTGGTCATAGACCAGTTCGTCGCCTCAGGCGAAACCAAGTGGGGGCGCATGAGCGGGCTCGTGCTGTGGCTGCCGCACGGGCTGGAAGGCCAAGGGCCTGAGCATTCCTCGGCGCGGCCCGAGCGCTTCTTGCAGCTTTGCGCCGAGAAGAACATGCAGGTGGTCTATCCGACCACGCCTGCGCAGCTCTTTCACCTGCTGCGGCGGCAGTTCCTCATGGATGCGCGCAAGCCGCTCGTGCTTTTGGGCCCCAAGGGCATGCTGCACCGACGCGCCACCTTTTCGCCGCTTTCCGCCTTCACGCGCGGGCGCTTTTTGCCGGTGTTGGATGACGAGGCCGCCGATCCCACACGCGCAAAACGCTTGCTTTTGTGCACGGGCAAGGTTTTTTACGATCTGGATGAGGCGCGCAAGGAAAAGGGAATGCATGAGGTCGCGATCGTGCGCATTGAGCGGCTGTATCCGTTCCCGTATGAGGAGCTCAAAGCGATCACGGCGCGCTTTGCGGCGGCGGGCGAAGTCGTCTGGGTGCAGGAGGAGCCGGTCAATCAGGGCTTCTGGTATTGGATTGAGCATTGCCTTGCGCGCTGTTTGCATGCGGGGCAAAGGCTTGCCCATATCGCGCGGGCGCCCGCTGCTGCACCGGCCTGCGGCTCCACGAGGCGCTTCGCCTGGGAGCAGAAGCAGCTCGTAGCGGCGGCGCTGGATCTCGCGCCGATCGGCAAACGACGCCTCGTGGGCGTGATGGAGGAAGGCGATGACGAAGCGGCTTGAAGTGCGTGCGCCAAGCCTTGGTGAATCCGAGGAGTCCGCGACCCTCGTGCGCTGGCTCGTGCATGAGGGCGAGGCTGTTTCCGAAGGCGATCCGATCGCTGAGGTGGAAAGCGACAAGATCACGATGGAG
>WFOX01000042.1 GCA_015487905.1 Mariprofundales bacterium | reverse complement strand
GCAGGCGGCGTCTGCCCAGGCGTTGCGATCAGCCCGCGGCTGAATACCTCGGTCGTTTCCCCCTCTTCGGCGAGGCGCTTAGCAAGCAAACGCGCCGCAAACGGACTGCGGCATAAGTTGCCCGCGCAAACGACGAGAATGCTCTCAGGCGGCATCGCCCGCCTCCCACTTCCGCCAAATCGGCGTGCGACCGGAGATCTTCTCCATGTAGGCAAGCATGGCCTCGTGCGCGGCAAGCTCTTCAGGATCGGGTTCAATGATCTTGCGTTGCATCTGCTTGGCCGTTTCCACTTGCTCCTGCACGCGCGCATGCGTACGCGAAAGCCGCACGAAGTTGCGCGCCGGCATCGCGCGCACCTCCGAAATCAAGGTAAGCTGGCTGCCCCCCGTCATCGCCACGAACACCTCGGCCAAGAGCCGCGCATCCAACAGCGCCCCGTGCAAGGTGCGTGCGCTGCGGTCAATGCCATAGCGGTCGCAAAGCGCATCCAAGGAATTGCGCTCGCCAGGGTGCTTGCGCCGCGCATGATCCAAGGTATCCACCACGGGCGCGTTTTCGGGAAAGGGCCTTCCCGCGCGCGCAAGCTCGGCTTGGAGAAACTGCAAATCAAACGAGGCGTTGTGGATGACGAGTGTGGCGCCATCCAAAAACGCAAGCAGCTCATCCACGATTTCACAAAACCGAGGCGCATGTTTGACCTTTTCATCCGTGATGCCGTGAATGCGCACGACTTCCTCAGGAATCGGCCGCTCCGGATTCACGAAGCGATGGAAGCTTTTGCCGGGCTTTCTGCCGACGATCTCCACCGCGCCGACTTCCACGACGCGATCGCCGCGCTCGGGATACAGCCCCGTCGTTTCAAAATCCAAGGTCACATAGCGCATCAGTCCTCCAAAAAGGCTAAATGTTTTTGCTGCGCAATCCCAACCTTGTGTTCCGATCTTGTTGCAACAAAAAGATATTCTTTGTTTCTTGACGGCCCTTCTTTCCCGACTTTCTTACCCTCCAGATTATACACACCAATCTTTGATCCTATATACCGTCTATAATCCACGCTAATGGAAGAGATAGAAGATGCCTCAAAATCTTTCTCCATGATTTCAAATATATCATCAACGCCAAGAAATCCTTCATTGTTAAATGATATTATCAAATGATCACAGTCCAGATTTTTCACAAGGTTGGACAATGCCATCTTAGCTGACTTTTTACTATTGAATAGGCTCTTCCTACTTCTGACATCAATTCTCTTGCATGCCTTCCCGTATACAGGGGGCTTATCCCAAAGCACCAATGTTTCCCAGATGTGATAGTTTGCCAAATATGAATGTTGGTTGTAGGGCGGATCAATGTATGCTACATCCACATGTCCCACCTTTTTCGCTGCTTCAATCGCGTCCAAACGCATCGCCATGCCCTCTCCAAAGGGGGAACGGGGGAGCAAAGGTGGAACTTCCAGTCTTATATCTTTGTAAGACCTTGGCGCCCATTGCTTCAAATAGGCCATTTGCACACCAACAGTAGAATCTACCTTGTCGGCAGCCTCTATGAGAGAAGTCAACAGTATTGCCTTGAGTTCCCATGATAGCCCGAGCTCTTCTATTCTATCTCTTATCGCATCAATTTTCATTCCATTTTTTGGCTGGAAAAATCTTGATTTTTCGCAAAATATTTCGGTGAAATACCCATGCTTTGGCTTTATTTGATTCAGATCGCGAATGATTTTTGCCGCTTCATGATAGAACTTTTCCCGGTCTGCTTGAATATAGCAGGTAGCGATTGCGTGAGCATAAGCAGCATAGTCATTGGATATCACTCTATAGCCCGCTTCCTTACATGCGTAGGAAACATGCCCTGCCCCAGAGAACACATCGAACACGGTTTTGACCCCGGGAAGACGTCTGATTGCATCCAAGATAATGCCGCGCAGCTTTTTCTTGGAGCCAATATACTTGATCATCCCAGACTCTTTACCTTAGCAGAAATTTTGTTTAAAAAACGAAGATAATCCATGCTTGTGCATAAATAATCCATCTCAAACCAGCAGAAACAAGATAAGCGTCTAGATTGAGCATGAAAACTGATGTGGTATTTGTTTTTATACTTCACAAATGCTCCATTGGCAAATACAGCTAGAGAACATTTGGGAAACTGCGTTGCCAATTCAAGATATTGCATGATTTGAAATGAAAGGCGCTCGTGGGCATTGCCGTCAATTTTCTCCTCATCAGATGCTTTTGCCGTTTTGTATTCTAACAGAATTTTTTCCGCTAAGAATACATTGTGATTATCTACCTGAAATATAGATATGGCTCCATCAAATCTGGTGCGGATATTCTGAAATATCTCGGGGTATTTGGAGCCAGAAAACGGACCGCTCTCAGGAGATATCTCCTCACATATTCCAGAGTTGATCCAGTTTCTGAGAACATCGCTCACAAGAAAGGATGCCTTATTCTCTTTTATTGCCCGTTCTTTCCATGGTTCCTTGACATTTCTAATATCTGTAATCTTTTCAACCTCATTTCTAGCTTCCTCGCTCAGATGAGTAATATTAATGCGCGGTAGCACAATGCACCCCTTGCTGTGATAGAGGACAATGCTCCGATAGCTCCCATCCCGGACATTGCAAATCCCAGCAACATCCCTTCTCAAGGAAAGCGCAAACCACGCCCACATTTCCCCAGCAAGGTGTTCAAATTTATTCCCCTCTTCTCTTGAACCAGCCGGCGTCCCCCTCCGACTGGCGGATGCTTCAAACCTCTCCATAGCATCCAAGATAGTCTTCAATCGCCTTGCCTCGGCGCGCATTACCTCTGCTCCTTGAGCCTGGCGACCTTCGCCTCCAGCTCCTTCACAAGCCCCGCATAGCCCTTTTGCGAAAGGATGCTTTGGAAGTCCTGGCGGAAGGTGCGCACGAGGCTTGCGCCTTCCACGCGCACATCGTAAATCATCCACTTGCCCGACTTCGTGCGATACAGCCGATATTCAATCGGGATCTCCTTGTCCGGCTCCACGACGAACGAGCGCACGCGCGCCTTGTTTTTCTTAAACTCCGCCGGCAAAAAGCGCACCTTTTGCCCGTGATACTCGGAAAGCCGGTTGCCATAAGTGTATTCAATGAGCTCGCGGAACAGCTTCGTGAAATGCGCGCGCTCGTCTTCCGAAATCTTGCGCCATGTCTTGCCAAGCGCGTGCTTGGCCATGCGGCGAAAGTCAATGTATGGATATACGATTTGGCGGATCTTCTCGCGCTCGGCCTCGGTGAGACGCTTGGGATCACTGCGATGGGCGAGCACATCCAGCACGCCATCCACCATCGTTTTCACAACCGCTTGCGGGTCTTGCGGCGCATCCGCCCCGCTTGCAGGCAGAGGAGCAAACGACAATGCCGCAAATGCCGCAGCCAGCCACGCACTACGCATGGTGCACCTCCTTATTCCTTCTTGCCGGAGCTTGTGAAGATGTATTTGCTGATGAGGTCTTCCAGATTGAGCGCGGATTCGGTTTCCTCAATCTCATCGCCGTCGGCAAGGTATTCCTCCTCCATGCCTTGGGTGATGCGCACATAGCGATCCCCGATGATGCCCTTCGTGCGGATGGAAGCGAAAGCATCGGTGGCGATTTTCACGCCGTCATTGATGCGCATCACAACGAGCGCTTTTTCGTTGTCCTTGAGGCGCACCTCCTCCACGCGCCCGATGACCACGCCCGCCATCATCACATCCGCCCCCGGGCGCACGCCGCCCGCATCGTCAAACTCGGCCACAAGCCGATAGCCGTGATTGCCGAAGCCGCCCACCTGGCCCACCTGCAAGGCAAGCCAAAATGCCGCGGCGATGCCCAGCAGCACGAATGCGCCGGTGATGATTTCCACGCGACGATAGTTCGGCATCGCAGCCTCCTTAGAGGAAAAACGAGGTCATGATGTAGTCGGCGATGAGCACGGCAAGCGAAGCAAGCACGACCGCATGCGTGGTCGCTGCGGCCACGCCCTCGGTCGTGGGCTTCGCACGCCAGCCCATCCAGGTGCAGATGGCACCAATGAGAAACCCGAACACGAGCGCCTTGATCCAGCCCTCGTTCAAGTCCTCGCCCGTGGTCTTGGCCTGAATCTCGGCCCAAAAGGCCCCCGGATTGACGCCGAGCAAATCCACGCCGACCACATAGCCCGCCAAAATCCCCACGGCATCAAAGATCGCCACGAGCACAGGCAGCGCCAAGGTCGTCGCCACAAGCCGCGGCAACACCACGCGCGCCTTGGGATTGACGGCCATCATCGCGAGCGCATCAATCTGCTCGGTGACACGCATGACACCGATCTCGGCCGTGATCGCTGAACCCGCGCGCCCGATGAGCATGAACGCGCCGAGCACAGGCCCAAGCTCGCGGATGATGGAAAGCGCCACGCCTGCGCCGAGCAACGACTCCGAGCCGAACTTGGCAAGCGTGTAGTAGCCCTGCAACGCGAGCACCATGCCCGTGAATGCGCCGGTGACCGCAATCACGACAAGCGAGCCGACCCCGACCGCATAAAGCTGCTCCATGAACGGGCGCAGGCGCCACGGCGGGCGCAGGCCCAGCGCAAGCGATTGCATTGCCAGCAAAAGCAGATCGCCCGCGCGCGCGACAATCCCAAGCGCCATGCGCCCGATGCGTCCCAGAATCGCCGTCATCGCGGCGCCCCCGTGCGCGAGATGAGGTCTTCCCAATACGGCGTGCGGCTGCGCGAAAACGGAATCGGCCCATCGGGCCGGCCCTCAATGAACTGGCGCACGCGCGGATCTCGGCTTGCGCGGATCTCATCCGGTGTGCCGCGCGCGATCACCTCGCCCTGCCACATGATCAGCACATGATCGGCGATGGCCAGCCCCGCATGGACATCGTGCGTGACCACGATCGCGGTCATGCCCGTGTGCTCGGAGATCTCATGAATGAGTGTCGTGATCACGCCCGCCGAGATCGGGTCCAAACCCGAGGTCGGCTCGTCAAAGAACACGACATCGGGATCGGTGACCAGCGCGCGCGCAAAGGCCACGCGCTTCATCATGCCGCCCGAAAGCTCCGAGGGCATGAGGTGCTCGGTGCCGCGCAGCCCCACCTGCTCCAGCTTCATCGCCACGACCTTGGCGATGACGGATTCAGGCAAATCCGTGTGCTCTTTGAGCGGGAAGGCGACATTTTCATAGACATTGAGCGAGTTGAGCAGCGCCGAATACTGAAACACCATGCCCATGCGCCGCCTCAGGCGAAAAAGCTCCCGCTCGGACAGCGCCGTGATCTCGTGCCCGTCAAACCAGATACGGCCCGTGGTCGGGGCAAGCAAGCCGGCCAGCATGCGCAATAGCGTCGTTTTGCCCGAGCCGGAGCCGCCCATGATGCAGGTGACCCCGCCTGCGGGGATCGCAAGATCCATCGGGCGCACGGCGACGAGGTCGCCAAAGCGCTTGGAGAGGTTTTCGGCGCGCAGCATCACGCGCAAGCATAGCCGCGGCATGCGCAAACGCACGCTTCCCGCTATGCTCGGGCCAAGCTTTGGCGTGGAGGATGAAGATGGATTTTGCCAATCGCGACGGCTGGATTTGGTTTGACGGCGAGTTCGTCCCCTGGCGCGAGGCGAAGGTGCATGTGCTCACGCACACATTGCATTACGGCATGGGCGTCTTTGAAGGCGTGCGCGCCTATAAAGCCGAGGGCGGCACGGCCATCTTCCGCCTGCGCGAGCACACCGAGCGTCTCTTCAACTCCGCCAAGATCATGGGCATGCGCATCCCGTTTGATTTTGACACGCTGATCGCGGCGCAAAAGGAAGTCGTGCGCAAAAACGGGCTTGAGAGCGCCTACATCCGCCCGATGGCGTTTTATGGCTCCGAGGGCATGGGGTTGCATGCCGAGGGCCTAAGCGTGCATGTGATCGTCGCCGCCTGGAGCTGGGGGGCCTATCTCGGCGAGGACGGCAAAGAGCGCGGCATTCGCGTCAAAACCGCAAGCTTCGTGCGCCAGCATGTCAATGCCGCGATGTGCAAGGCGAAGACGAACGGCCACTATGTCAATTCCATGCTTGCGGTGGCCGAGGCTGCGGCCGCAGGCTGCGACGAGGCGTTGCTTTTGGATACGGACGGCTATGTCGCCGAGGGTTCAGGCGAAAACATCTTCATCGTGAAGGATGGCGTGCTCATCACGCCTGAGCCGACGGCGGCGCTGGCGGGCATCACGCGCGATACCGTGATGCAGCTTGCGCGCGAGGAGGGCTATGAGGTCGTGGAGCGGCGCATCACGCGCGATGAGGTGTATATCGCCGATGAGGCGTTCTTCACGGGCACGGCGGCGGAGGTGACGCCGATCCGCGAGCTGGATGGCCGCACGATCGGCACAGGCGCGCGCGGCCCCATCACCGAACGCTTACAACGGCTTTACTTTGACGCCGTGCACGGGCGCTTGCCGCGGCATCGCGACTGGCTCACCTATGTGTGAGTCCAAAACGAAAAACGCCCCGCCAAAAAGCGGGGCGAAGCTGGTGCCGAGGACTGGATTCGAACCAGCACGGGCGTAAAGCCCACTGGCACCTGAAGCCAGCGCGTCTACCAATTCCGCCACCTCGGCCCAGGCATGCGCGAATGTAAGGAGAAGGAGCGAGATGTCAAGATCCAAACGAGTGCGAAGAAGCGTTGTGCGCAAAGGCGCGCGCAAGCCGCAGCCGCGCCGCGCAAAGCGCAAGCGGCATGCGCCGACCTATATCGGGGTGGTGAGCGCCCATCCCGACGGCTACGGCTTTGTGGATGTGGACGAGCTCGGCAAGGGGCTCTTTTTGCCGCCTGAGGAAATGCAGGGCCTTGTGCACGGCGATGTCGTGGAGGTGCGCGCAAGCCGCAGCCGCGGGCGCGTGATCGGGCGCGTCGTGCGCATCCTGGAACATGCGCCGTCGGTGGTGTTCGGGCGCTTCCGCATCGTGGCCGGTGCGGCCTTCATTGAGCCGCGCAGCAAGAAGATGCCCGCCATGCTCATGGTGCGCCGCAAGGACGCGAAAGGCGCCCAAGACGGCGACTGGGTGCGCGCGGAACTCGTGCGCGGCAGCGCCACACCCAGCGCCCGCGTCGTAGAGGTGCTGGGCGAGGTGCGCGATCCGCATCGGCTCATTGATATGGTGATTGCGGAGCTTGGCTTGCCTGAGCGCTTTCCCGAGGCTGTGCTTGCCGAAGCAGCAAAGCTTCCGCCTTCGGTGCGCCCGCGCGACATGCGCGGACGGCTGGATTTGCAGCATTTGCCGTTTGTGACGATTGACGGCGAGGATGCGCGCGATTTTGACGATGCGATCTTCGTGCGCCCGCGCGGGCAAGGATTTGAGGCTTGGGTGGCGATCGCCGATGTCGCCCATTATGTGCGCCCGGGCACGGCTTTAGACAAGGAAGCGCGTGCGCGCGGCAACTCGTTTTACTTTCCTGACCGCGTGCTGCCGATGTTGCCGGAAAAGCTTTCCAACGGGCTTTGCTCGCTCAATCCGCGCGTGCCGCGGCTTGTGCTCGCCGTGCGCATGCGCATTGACGCCGCAGGCCGCATGCGCGGCGTGAAGATCGCCGAGGCCGTGATCCGCTCGCATGCGCGGCTTACCTACACGCAAGCCTCGGATTGGTTGGAGCACGGGGATGAAACGGCGATTCCCGACCCCCAAGTGCGCACGATGCTCAAGGATGCGGCGGCGCTGTTTCGGATCTTGGAGAAACGCCGGCGTGCGCGCGGCGCCTTGGATCTGGATGTGCCCGAGGTGCGCGCGCTTTTGCACGAGGGGCGCGTGGCCGGCATGCATGTGCGCGAGCGCCGCATCGCGCACCGGCTCATTGAGGAAATGATGCTCGCCGCCAATGTGGCCGTGGCGCGCGAGATGCAGGCCAGGGGTTGTGCGCTGCTGTATCGCGTGCATCCCGAGCCGGAACTGGAGGCGATTGAGTCGCTCAACGAGTTCCTCAAACCCTTTGGGCTGTTCATCCCGATCCGCGGGCGCGGCGAGGATGCGCATGTGCGGCCCAAGGATGTGGCCGAGGTGCTCTGGGCCTCCGAGGGTAAGCCGTATGCGCATGTCTTGCACAAGCTCGTGCTGCGCGCGATGCAGCAAGCGCGCTACTCGCCGCACAACGAGGGCCACTTCGGGCTTGCCTATCCGGTCTATTGCCACTTCACAAGCCCGATCCGCCGCTATGCCGACCTCGTCGTCCACCGGCGTCTTAAAGCCCTGCTGGCAGGCAAAAATCCCGATGCCGTGCAGCCCGCAAAGGAACTAGAGGAGATCGGCACGCATGTCTCGGCGCAGGAGCGCAAGCAGCAGCGCGCCGAGTGGGACACGCAGGCGATGCTCGCTGCGCTTTACCACGAAAAGGACATCGGCAAGGTCGTGCCTGCGCGCGTATCTGGTGTGACCAAGCAGCGTGTGTTTTTTGAGCTGGAGGAAACGCTTGCCGATGCCTCCATGCCGGCTGAGCGCATCTTTGCAAACTGCGTGCTGGATGAGGTGCGACATCGGCTCGTGGCGCCGCATGGCGCAAGCATCGGGCTTGGCGATGCCGTAAAGGTGCGCATTGAGGCCACCGATCCGGCGCGCGGCACGATTGATGTGATGCTCGTGGAGCCTGCGTTGGGCGGCCAGAAGACCGCTTGAGGCTTAGGTGCCGACGCGCTTTAGCTGAGCGGCGTCGGTGTGCGCAACGCGCCGGCCGTAGATTTCAAGCTTTGTTGTTTGTTCGTAGGAAAGCACGGGGCCTTGCAGCACGATGCGCTGCGCAAAGCCCAGCGTGCGCGCGTGTTCGGTAAGAAAGCGGGTTTGCGCGATCGCATCCGTCTGGGCGCTTAGCGTGATCGTCCAGCCCTCGGAAGCGAAGCTCACCTCGCCTTCGGCGACGAGCGCAAGCCCGCGCGGAATGGTGAGCGCATGCACCACGCGCCGCGTGCCGATCTCCCAGGCGAGATGCCCCATCTGGTCGTGGAAGGCCTCGCCCGTGTCCTTGCGGCGCACGACCTGGTGGTAGCCGACCGCGAACAGCCGCTGCCGCCTTGCGTTTTCCACCTCGCCCACCTCATGGAAGACGATCTCATCCACGAACGGCGTGCGGGTATCGCCCTCCGGTGCGGGCGCGACATCCACGCCTTCGCCGCGCCAGCGGCCGATGAGCGCTTTGAGCCAAGTTGCTTCTTGCATCACTCCCTCCCCATGCGCATCGCGAAGTCCTCGGGAAACACGGCATTGGCCAGCGCCTCTTCGTAATCCACAAGCCCTTGTTCCACGAGTTCTTGCAGATGCTGGTCAAAAGTTTGGCTTCCGTAAAGCGTGCGGCCCTCTTCCATCGCGCGCGGGATTTCGCGCCAGCGGTTGGGATCCAGAATGAAGTGCTTGATGACCGAGTTTTTGATCATCACCTCCACGGCCACGATGCGCCCCTTGCCGTCTTTGCGCGGCAAAAGCTTTTGCACCATCACGGCGCGCAGCGCATCGGCAAGCCGCTCGCGAATCGCATCCTGTTCATCCAGCGCAAATGCATTCATCACGCGCTGCAATGCGCCGATCGCGGTTGTGGCGTGCACCGTGGCCATCACGAAGTGGCCCGTTTCCGCGGCCGTGAGCGCAAGCTGCAAAACCTCGCGGCTTCTGGCTTCTCCGGCCACGATGATGTCCGGCGCTTCGCGCAAGGCGTCCATCAGCCCTTGTTCGTAGGAAGGGGTATCCACGCCGATCTCGCGCTGGGTGACGGTTCCTTTGTGATGGACCTCGTAGCGGTATTCAATCGGATCCTCCAATGTCACCGCATGCACGGGCCGCGTTTGGATCACATGGTTGAGCATCGCGGCCATCGTCGTGGATTTGCCTGATCCCGTCGCACCGGCCATGAGCACGAGCCCATAGCGGTATTCGGCGATCTGCCGAATCACAGGCGGAAGATGCAGCTCTTCAAAGCTTGGAATGCGCTGCGGCAGCAAGCGCGCCACAAGCCCCCAGCGCCCATCCGTGCGAAACGCATGCATGCGAAAGTGCGCGACATTGGCGAGCGAGTAGTGATAGTCCAAGTGATGCAGGGCATCTAGGTCGGGTTTGGGCGTGCGCGCGCGCAGGGTGTGCTCAATCATCGCGCGCACAAGAGCAGCCTCAGGCGGCGGCACCTTGTCCGGTGAAACCGTGATCACGCGGCCGTGAATGCGCATGCGCACGCGATCCCCGGCTTTGAGAATCAGATCCGAGGCCTGATGCCGATGCGCAGCAAGCAGAAGATCGTCAATCAAAGAGGCCTGCGCCATTAGAGCGAAAGCTCCGTGCCGCCCAGCGCATCGCCGCCGTCTTCGCCGCGCTCAATGCGCGCCATCTTGATGCGCAAGCGCAGATCGTTCACGGAATCGGCATGGCGCAGCGCCTCTTCTTCGGAGATGATCCCCTCCTTCCAAAGCTCAAAGAGGTGCTGGTCAAAGGTTTGCATGCCGTAGTTTTTGCCCGCCGCCATCGCTTCCTTGATCTCGGCGATCTCCCACTTTTGGATGAGGTCGGACACGCGCGGCGTGTTGATGAGGATTTCAATGGCCACGGTGCGCCCGCCATCCAGCTTGCGCACGAGCCGCTGCGAGACGATGGATTTGAGGTTGAGCGCAAGATTGAGCTGCACCTGCGGATGCATCTCTTCGGGGAAGAAGTTGATGATGCGCTCAAGCGCCTGATTGGCGTTGTTCGCGTGCAAGGTGGCCATGCAAAGATGGCCCGTTTCCGCAAACTCCAGCGCGTATTCCATCGTTTCGCGGTCGCGGATTTCGCCGATCAAGATCACATCGGGGGCTTGTCTGAGCGCATTTTTGAGCGCGTTGTGCCAATCCAATGTGTCGGTGCCCACTTCGCGTTGCGTCACCACGCACTTTTTGTGCGGATGCACGAACTCAATCGGGTCCTCAATCGTGATGATGTGGCCGGCTTGGTTGCTGTTGCGCCAGTCAATCATCGCGGCGAGCGAAGTGGACTTACCGGAGCCCGTGCCGCCCACCATGAGCACGAGTCCGCGCTTCGTCATCGCAATGTCCTTGAAGACCTGCGGCAGCCCCAACTCATCAATCGTCGGCACCTGCGTTTTGATCTGGCGAATGACCATGCCCACATGGCCGCGCTGGCGGAAGATGTTCACGCGAAAGCGCCCCAAGCCTTCATAAGCGAGCGCAAGGTTCATCTCCATCGTTTCGGCGAAAACCGCGCGCTGCTTTTCGCTCATCGTGGAGTTGGCGAGCTGCTCGCACTGCACGGGATTGAGCGGCGGCATCTTGAGCGGCTGCACGACGCCGTTGATGCGATAGGCGGGCGGCATGCCGGCCGTGATGTAAAGATCGGAGGCGTCTTGCTTGACCATGACCATGAGCAGTTGCTTGATGGACAACCGCTGCGGCGCTGCTTGGGCCATTGCTTACCCTCCGAAGAGCTTCTTGTTGTGCGCCTTTTCAAGCGCTGCTTCGCGCGTGATTTTGCGCTGTTTCACAAGCTGTTGCAGGTGCCAGTCCAGCGTTTGCATGCCTTCCTTTTGGCTCGTTTGCATGACGGAATACATCTGCGGCACTTTGTTTTCGCGAATGAGATTGCGGATCGCAGGCGTGCCGATCATGATCTCATAAGCCGCCACGCGACCTGAGCCGTCGGCGGTTTTGATGAGCGTTTGCGAGATCACGGCTTGCAGAGACTCGGACAGCATCGCGCGCACCATGTCCTTTTCCGCAGCCGGAAACACATCAATGATGCGGTCAATCGTCTTCGGCGCGGAAGAGGTGTGCAAGGTGCCGAAAACCATGTGGCCGGTCTCGGCAGCCGTCAGCGCAAGCCGGATCGTCTCAAGATCGCGCATCTCGCCAACCAAGATCACATCGGGGTCTTCGCGCAAGGCGCTTCTTAGCGCATTTGCAAACGAATGCGTGTGCGGCCCGAGTTCGCGCTGCGAAACCAAGCAATTTTTGGACTTATGCACGAACTCAATCGGATCCTCAATCGTAAGGATGTGGCCTTTGGAGTTCTCGTTGCGGTAGTCAATCATGGCCGCAAGCGTGGTGGATTTACCGGAACCCGTAGGTCCCGTGACCAGACAAAGCCCACGCGGCTGCATCGCGATTTTTTTGAAGATTTCGGGCGCTTTGAGCTGATCCAATGTGAGGATTTCTGTGGGGATCACGCGAAAGACGGCGCTCATGCCGCGATGCTGCATAAACACATTCACGCGAAAGCGCGCGATGTCGCCGAGCGCAAACGAAAAGTCCAGCTCAAGCTGCTCTTCAAAGACCTTGCGCTGCGCATCGTTCATGATGTCATAGACCATCGCCTGCACTTCCTTGGCGTCCAAAGGCGGCACTTTGATGCGCGTCATGTCCCCATGAATGCGCAGCATCGGCGGCTCGCCGGCTGAGATGTGCAAATCCGATGCCTTGTTTTTGACCGTAAAGGCGAGCAGCTCCGAAATATCCATCGGCATGGCCGCAACCTCCTTGACGCGAGCTTAGAAGGCTTGGGATGAGCGCGCAAACCCGTCTTGCAACGCGGGAAACCCGCGCGTGCGATGCACGCGCAAGTTCGCATCCACCCAAAGCGCCTGCACGCCGAGCTTGCGCGCAAGCGCACGAATGCGCTTGGGGCCGGCGACAAACAGCCCTGTGGCTGCGGCATCCGCGCGCATCGTGGTGGGGGCGACGACGGTCACGCTCACAAGGCCCTTGGCGGGGTATCCCGTGTGCGGATCCAAGAGGTGATGATAACGCCGCCCTTCATAAAGGAAGAAGTGTTCGTAGTCCCCGGAGGTGACGATGGCCGTATCGGCAAGCTCCACAACACCCAACACGCCGCGCCCGCGCGGATCGCGGATGCCGATACGCCAAGGCCGCCCGCAATGATCGCCAAGGAGCCGAATGTCGCCGCCCGCATCCACGAGCGCATGGGAAATCCCGTGCGCCGCAAGCACATGCACGGCCTCATCGGCGGCATAGCCCTTCACGAAGCCGCCGGGATCAAGCAGGCAGTTTTCGTGCAATCGCACCCAGCCGCGGGCGCTATGGCGGAAGCACTGGGAAGGCGGAAGTGCTCGGCGAATCGCTTCTTCGCGCGGCGGCGCCTTCGGGGGTGGGGTGCGGTCAAAGCCCCAAAGCTGCGTGAGCTTGCCGATGCCGGGATGAAACCATCCTTGCGTTTCTTGTTGCATCTGCACGGCAAAGCCGAGCACACGATCCAGCTCTTCGGGCACGGGCACGGGTGTGCCTACGGGAGCGGCGTTGAAGCGCTGCACGGGATTGGCAAGCGGGCGCGCAATCGTGAAGGCATCGTCAATGGCCTGCATGCGGCGCGCAGCCGCCGTGATCGCCGCGCGCGCAACATCCGCATCCGCGCCGCAAACCGTGAAGTTCACGATCGTGCCCATGATGAAGCGGGCCTCGTGCACCTCCGATGGGGTGCATCCTGCTGCGAAGAGCGCCATCGCCCAGAGAAGATGCGCGCGCATTGCGCTTGCATGCTGGCACGGGCATCCTCGCCGCGCCATGCGCGTTTCCCGTCCGTTGCTCGTGCGGCATTGGGCCGCGTTTGCGCTCATCGTGCTCATGCTCATGGGCTTTCGCGCCGCGTTTTTGCTCGCTTATGCGGAGCCCGGCATCTGGCGACAAGCGCAAGGCGCATTCGCATGGGGGCTTTTGCTGGATGCGCGCGTGGCGGCCATCGCCGTGGCCCCAAGCTTTCTTTTGGGCTGGGTGTTGCCGGCGTGGCTGCAACGGCTATGGCTTGCGTGCGCCGCCGCGTTGGTGTTCGCGATCGCGCTTGTCAACCACTTTTACTATCAGAACTTTCAATCCCCGTTGGATGCACGCGCGTTTCTCATTTTGGATCCGGAAAACCTGCGCCCCGTGATGCTCACGATTCTTTCCGACTATCCCTGGCCGGGCGGACTGCTTGCGATCATGTTGGCGTTCGGAGCCATTTGGCATGTGCTTGCGCGCATTCGCGAACCTTCTTTGCGCGGCCGCACCTATGCGGCTGGGTATTTGCTGTCCCTTGTGGCATTCGCGCTTGCCACGCGCGGCTCGCTCGGCGTGTTTCCGCTCACGCCGAACCGCATCCCCTCCCAAGGCCCGTATGTGCTGGATGCAGCGCTTGTCAATGGCCCGATCGCGCTTGCCGTGGGCTGGGACGACTACAAGCGCAATGCGCATCTTCCCGAGATTCCGGATGCCGCAGCGCAAAAGGCGTGGCGGCTGCTCTATGGCGCGGCGATGCCGAAGCGGCCTTGGCTGCGCGCCTCCATCCCGCACGCGCCGCACGATCTGCCGCTGCCGCACATCGTCGTCTTTCAGATGGAGAGCATGGGCGCCGGCGTGCTTGCGCTGGACGGGATCGCCGGCAACGACCTGCTCGGCCGCCTGCACCGTCATTGGCGCGAAGCCTTCGTGTGGAAGGCGGCGTCCGCAGGGCTGGGCACAGATGTGACGCTGGAGCGCATCCTTGCTGGTGCATTCGTGGAGCACTACATCTACGGCGCCTATCGGCGCACGCCGCTTGCGGGCGCATATCCGCAAGCGTTGCGTGCGCTTGGCTACCACACCGTCTTCGTCACGGGCGGAGTCAAAAGCTGGGCGCACCTCAACGAGTTTTTGCCTGCGCAAGGCTTTGACGAGGTGGTGGGCGCGCGCGAGATCCGCAAGGCGCTTCCCGATGCGCGCGGCGACGGGGTGTGGGGGATTTACGACGAATACCTGTTCGCCTATGTGCGCAAACGATTGCAAGCGGCCAAGCGTCCGCTTTTCATCTATGCGATGACGATCACAAACCACAGCCCCTATCGGCTGCCGCCGGATGCACAAGCCGTGCATTTTGCGATTCCGCCGCACTTTCGGCCGCTTTTTTTGCATCCCGATGAAGCGCCACGCGCGCTTGCGGCCTACCGCTACGCCGCGGATCAACTGGGCGGGTTCATGGACGCTTGGCACCACGCACGCTAGGGCGCGCACACGATCGTGGCTGCCACGGGCGACCATTACATGCGCGATGCGCTCAACTACCACCGCCGCGTGGAAGACTCTGCTCAACAGTTTCTCGTGCCGATCCTGATTTGGGTGCCCGCGGCCTACCGGGCGCACGCGCGCTTTGATCCAAATGCGCCCGCCTCCCATTGGGATCTCTTTCCCACGATTCTGGCGCGCCTGCCAAGGCCTGTGGTGGCCTTTCAGCCGGGGCGCGACCTGCTTGCGCTGGCACCAAAGGATGCATTGGCGCTCGGAGAGAACTTCGCAATGGATCGCACGGGCTGCGTGATCGGCCGCGCACTCTTTCGCTGGCGCACGCGCATCGGCGGCGCCGTCCTTCCTGCACCTCGCGACGCCGCGCTCGCCAACCTTCTTGCGCGCAAGCAGGCGATGGAAACCTTGCTCGGCTGGGCCACGCGCCAACGCGCGCTTGCCTGGAAAGACCAAGCAAGATAGTCTGGCATAAGCAAAAAAGGAGGTGGGCGAATGATCACGCTGACCGAAAGCGCGGTGGCCAAGCTCAAGGAAATCCTCGCAGCACCCGAAAATCAGGGGTTGCGGCTGCGCGTGTTCGTCACAGGCGGCGGCTGTGCCGGGTTTCAGTACGGGTTTGCCTTGGATGAACAGGCCAGGGAGGACGATGCGCGCATAGACGCGGGCGGCGTAGAGGTGCTCGTGGATCCTGCTTCGCTTGCATTGCTTGCGGGTTCCACGATTGACTATGTCGCAAGTCCCGAGGGCGAGTCCTTCGTGATCCACAATCCGAACGCCGCCTCCACCTGCGGCTGCGGCAAGTCCTTTGCGCCGGCGGAGGACGGCGGCTGCGCGCACGCAGGAGGCTCTTGCGCTTAGGAAGAGGCGCTGCGGCGCGCTTTTTTCTCACGGATGCGGCGTTTTTTCTCGGCTGCATAGGGATCGCGGCGCGTGCGCATGATCGGGCGGTAGATCTCCACGCGATCACCCTCGCGCAACGGCTGATCGGGCTTTACGAGCTTGGCGAACACGCCCAATCGGTGCGTGCGTTCTAGGTCAATCTCGGGGTGGCGCTCCAAGATGCCGGAGGCGCGCACGGCGTCCATGACCGTGGCCCCTTCGGGAAGCTCAAGTTCCACATAGTCCTGCTCATGGGGAAGCGCATAGACGACAGCGATTTTCATGCGCGGCCTCCAAGCGCGCGCGCACGGGCCTCAAAGGCATGCACCATGCGCCGCGCGGCGTGATCCAGCACGGGCCCGGCGACAAGCTCCAGCCAGCGGCTTGCAAAGGCAAACTCAATCGCAAAATCCACCTCGCAGCGCGAAGGCGCAAGATCGCGGAAGCGCCAGCGGGCTTCAAGAAAGCGAAACGGCCCCTCTTCCAGCTTCACATCCACGAAGTGCGGGCGCGCAAAGCGATCGCGCGTGCGAAACGCGACCCGTTTGCCCGCGAACTCGGCCACAAGCTCGGCCACAAGCTCGTCTTCCTTGCGCCAGAGCACGCGCGCGTCCGCCACCCACGGAAGAAACTCGGGGTAATGCTCAATGTCCATCACGACATCAAACATCGCTGCGGCTTGCACCGCAAGCACACGCGTCTCTGCGAAGTGATGCATGCTATCTTCCTGTGTAGGGATTTTCGGTCGCCGTGAAAACGAAGCGCACGGGCACCCCCACGGCGTCAAAGGCTTCGTGGAATCGGCGCACGAGATGGCGCGTATAGCTTGGGCGCACGGCTGCGGGACGATTGGCAAAGACGCGGAATGTGGGCGGCCGCACATCCGTTTGCACGGCGTATTTGAGGCGCACGGGGCGGCCGTCTATGGGAGGATGCGGCTGCGCCTTTTGCACCTCCCCAAGCCAGCGGTTGAGCCTGCCTGTCGGCACGCGCATGCGGTTTTTCTCCGCAAGCGCAAGCGCAAGCGCCAAAAGCTCGTGCAGCCCCGTCCCCGTTTTCGCGGAAACCTCGGCAAACGGCACTGAAAACGCGCGCAATCGCCACATCAGGCGCCTGCGCGCCCGCGCGCGCGCCTCTTCGTCCACCGCATCTATCTTGCTCAGCGCCACGACGAGCGCGCATCCAGCCTCCCAAGCCATGCGCGCAAGGCGCACATCCTGAACAGCGGCACCGTCTTCGTCGGCGGCGTCTATGAGCAACACGGCCGCATCCGCGCGCGCAAGCGCCCGCTCGGTGCGCACATGCGCCGCCCATTCCACTTCATCGCGGATGCGTGCGCGGCGACGCTGCCCGGCCGTATCCACGAGGATGAGCGATCGGCCTTGCCAATCCATGCGCACATCCACCGCATCGCGGGTCGTGCCGGGCATGGGACTTGTGGCCACGCGCGGCGCGCCCAACCAGGCGTTGATGAGCGTGGATTTGCCCGCATTGGGGCGGCCGATCACGCAAATCGCGGGCGCTTCCTCTTGCGTGCGTTCGTGTGGCGTGGATGCGGGCAAAAGCGCACGGATGCGGGCGCGCAGCTTAGCGATGCCGTGGCCGTGCAGCGCCGAGATCGGCACGGGATCGCCAAGCCCAAGCGCGTAAAAGGCATGCGCAAGTGCAGGGTTTTCGGCCTTGTTGGCCACGAGCAACACGGGGGCCTGCGCGCGGCGCAGGCGCGCGGCGATTTCTTCATCTGCAGGCACAGGACCCGCTTGAGCATCCACGACGAACAGCACGAGATCGGCGAGCGCAAGCGCAGCTTGTGCTTCGCGTTCAATCCAGGCGGCAAGCCCTTCCCGTTCGCCGGCGCCGATGCCACCCGTATCCACGAGTTGGCATTGCACGCCTTCGCCGAGATCGCACGCCCGCTCCAACCGATCCACAGTGACACCGGGACGATCGGCGACGATCGCCTCGCGCCGCCCCACGAGGCGGTTGAAGAGCGTGGACTTGCCCACATTCGGGCGCCCGAGAATCACGACGAGCGGAAGCGCGCTCATCGTTGCGTGATCCGCGCAAGACCTCCGGTGCGATCCAACACGAGCACGCCGCCCTGCCCATCGGCCACGGGTGGTGCGGCCACAGGCTCAGGAAGCCGCACGCGCGCACGCACATGGCCCTCCTCATCCACGCACGCGACAAGTCCCGTTGCGCTCACAGCCCAAGTGCAATCCGCACCAGGCACAAGCCCCACAAGCGCAGCCTCATCCAGCTTCAGTTTCCAAAGCGTGCGGCCGCTTGCTGCATCCAGCAGGTAAAGCGCACCGTCTTCCGCACCCACCCAAACCTGTTTCTGCTGCACGAGCACATTCGCGCGCGCGGCAAGCGCGCGCTTGCGCACGATGCGGCCATCGGGCGCAAGCCAAAGAAGCTCGCCGCCCGCAACCGGCACCACCCAATCGTCGGCAAGCCGCGCAAATGCGCCCACAAGCGCTTTGAGTTCGGAGATGCGCACCACACCGCGATTGTCCGCGGCTTGCACACGCCAAAGCAGCGTGCCCTCATCCGCGCGCAGCGCCGCAAGATCGCCGCTGGGAAGCGCCACAAGCCAATGGTCTTGCGCCCATTGCGGCGGCGCGAGCACGCGCTCCATCAGGCCCGCGCCTTTTGGATCGGCCCAGATCCATTGCGTGCGGCCTTGGGTGTCCAACGCGCGCACGCGTCCGTCGGCAGTCACGAGCACGCAGCGTCTTCCGGCGCAGCGCAAGGCCACCACCGGCGCGCGCTCCTGCACGCGCCATCGCACATGGGCATGGGTATCCAGCGCAAGCACCTCTCCCGCCTCATCGGCCACGATCCAAAGCCCGTCTGCATAAACGGGGCCGACCTCCACCGGCCCGCGTAGGGCCTTGCGGCGAAACTCATGCCCATCCGTCAAACGAATCCAATGCAAAAACCCGTCTTGACCGCCGACGAGCACGGTCTTTTCGTGCACGGCGGGAGCAGCCACGGCGCCCAGGCCTGCCGGCTGCGGCGCATCCGCAGGCACGCGCCAGACAAGTGCGGCCCCTTGCGGACGCCAAGCGGCGCAGCCGGCCAGCAAAAGGGCCCACAAAAACGCGCGCAAGGCGGTCGCGCTAGGAGCCTTCGCGCAACAGCGCGTCAATGCGGCGCCGCAGCGCGGCATCGTGGCTGGGGGCGGCCTTGGCCTTTTTCAGCCAACTGCGGCGCTCATTTCCTGTGGCAAGCTGCGCGCGCAAAAAGGCGTAAAGCTCCATGTAATCCTCACCTACCGGTTCTTGCAACAGCGCGCGGGCCTTTTCTTTGTCGCCCTTGGCAAGCGCAAGGCGCACAAGATCCAGTCGCGCCTGCCAGCGCCATTCGGGCTCGGCACGCGGATGCGCAAGCACGCGCGCAAGATGCACTTCCGCCTCGTTTGGCTCTCGGGCCGCGAGGATGAGCTCGGCCATCGCGGCATAGCTTGTGTCCGCATACTTCGTCGCCAGCTCGTGCAAGAGCTTGGTTTGCTTGTCCCCTTGGGCGTTGAGCGCCTGCTGATAGAGCAACGCCGCCGCCTCGCGCAAGGTGTGCAGGCGCTCCAGCCAAAGCCCCACACCTGCAAGCGCAAGCACGAGCACGAGCGCGCCTGCGGCGATTTGCTGCCGATGCGCCTGCACCCAGGCCAGCCAGGCCTCGCGGCGTGCGGCTTGGACGACCTCTTCCAGCTCCATGTCCCTCGGCGGTTGTTTTTCCACGGCCCTATGCCCCTTGTTGAAAAAGTGGCGGCAAAGCTAGCCCGTTTGCGCGCGCGCTTCAGCCGTGTTTGCGCGTGCGTCGTTTCACGAGCCAGCGGATGAGGAAATCCTCTTCTATGGGCGAGAGATTGAAGCGGCGCGCGGCCTCTTCCACGCTGGCAAGCGAGTGCTTGCGCTCCTCTGCAAGCCAGCGCAGCGCCTTGCGCAAACCCTCGCCCTTCGGCCAGATCCCCATGGAATCAATGATGAGCTGCGCTTGTTGGCCGCGCAAGCGTGATCGGCATCACGGAAAGGGGTTGCAGGCCGGGTCCTCACGCGCCAAAATGGCGGGCCGATGCGAAGCAGGATGCGACGCTGGATCGGCGAGGAGCGCATCCGCAAGCAAAAGTGGCTTGCGCGGCTGGGCACGCGTGTGCATCGGCCCGGGCTTTGGCGCTACAACCGCCGCGCAATCGCCAAGGGTCTTGCCATCGGTTTGTTCGTCGCCTTCATTCCGCTTCCCTGCCAGATGCTGCTTGCAGCGATCGGTGCGGCTTGGTCCAACAGCAATCTTCCTGTATCCGTGGCCGCCGTGTGGCTTACAAACCCCATCACGATCCCGCCGCTTTTCTACCTCGCTTTCCGCGTGGGCGCTTCCTTGCTCGGCTATGAGCTGCATGCGCCTGCGGATTGGAGCCTGCAAAGCGTGTTGCATCTCGCAGGGGAGGCCGTGGGGCCGTTTCTCGCGGGCTGCCTCATCACGGGGCTTGTGGCGGCGCTTGCAGGCTATGTGGCCGTGGAGGCGATCTGGCGCGTGCGCATCTGGCGTCGTTGGCGCAGGCGCTATGCCCATGCGCTTGCGCGTTGAATCACGCGCTTGCCACAGCCGTTGCTTATTCGCTTCAGGAGTCCCTTGCAGAACCTGAGCTTCGCCTCGTTTCGCTGCAACCCATAGGCGGCGGTTGCATCCATCGCGCTTGGCGCGCCGAGGATGCGCGCGGGCGGCGTTGGTTCGTGAAGACGAACAAGGCCCATGCGCTTGCGATGTTTGAAGCCGAGCGCGCGGGGCTTGAAGCGCTTGCGCACACGAACACCGTGCGCGTGCCGCGCGTGGTCGCAGTAGGCGCGGATGCGCAGCGGGCTTGGTTGATCGCCGAATGGATGGATCTTGGCCCGCTTTCCGCGCGCGCCGAAGAAGCGCTGGGCGAGCAGCTTGCCGCCTTGCACACGCATACGCACACGCACTTCGGCTTTTTCGCCGACAACTTCATCGGCGCAACCCCGCAGCCCAATGGGTTTTGCCCCGATTGGGTGGAGTTCTGGCGCACACGAAGGCTGGGGTTTCAACTGCAACTTGCCGAGCGCAACGGATTTGGCGCGCGGCTTTCTGAGCTTGGCGCGCGTTTGCTTGAGCGCTTGCCCGCTTTGTTCACCGGCTATCGGCCCGCGCCTTCACTGCTGCACGGCGATCTTTGGGGCGGCAATGCCGCTGCGGTTGGGGATATGCCTGTGATCTTTGATCCCGCCGCCTATTACGGCGATCGCGAAGCGGATCTGGCGATGACCGAGCTTTTTGGCGGGTTTTCCTCGCGCTTTTACGATGCCTATCGCGCGCATGCGCCGCTGGATGCGGGTTATCGCGTGCGGCGGGAGCTTTACAACCTTTACCATGTGCTCAACCACGCCAACCTCTTCGGCGGCGGATACGCGGCCCAAGCCGAGCGCATGATGCAGCGGTTGCTCGCAGAGATCGGTTAGCGCCGGAACTCCTTGGGATCCAGCCCGTATTTGCGCAGGAGCTTGCGCACCGTATTGCGGTTGAGGCCCAGCACCTCGGCTGCGCGCAACTGATTGCCGCCTGTTTGCTCCAGCACCGCGCCGAGCACGGCCGGCTCCACCTGCTCCAAAATCCGCTGATACACATCGCGCGGGCGCGCATGTCCGTGCTGCGTAAGGTATTGGCGCGTCCAGCGGGCCACGGCTTCGGCCAAGGATTCGCGATGATGTCGGTTGGCTTCGGGGCCGAGCGCAAGCGCGACATCGGTCATCGTGACGATGGGCCCTGGTGCGAGCACGGCAAGGCGCCGCATGACATTTTTGAGCTCGCGCACATTGCCGGGCCAATCGTGCTGCATCAGCAGCTCCACGGCGCTTGCATCCAACACAGGCGGCTCTTTCCCAAGCTCGCGCGCCGCCTCAGTGAGCAGATGCTCGGCAAGCATCGGAATGTCTTCGCGGCGCTCGCGCAAAGGCGGCACATGGATCGGAATCACATTGAGCCGATAGTAGAGGTCTTCGCGGAACTCACCGCGATGCACCTTGGCTTCCAGGTCTTGATGGGTGGCCGCGATCAAGCGCACATTCACGCGCTTGGGAATCCCCCCGCCCAAGCGTTGCACCATCCCCTCTTCCAGCACGCGCAGCAGCTTGGTCTGCACAGCCGGCGGCGCATCGCCCACCTCGTCCAGGAACAAGGTGCCGCCGTCTGCTTGCTCAAAGTAGCCCGCGCGTGCGCGCACAGCTCCCGTAAATGCGCCCTTTTCGTGTCCAAACAGCTCCGCTTCGGCAAGCTCGGCCGGAATCGCAGCCATATTCACGGCGACAAAGGGCTTGTCCTTGCGCTGGCTTTTTGCGTGCAACGCGCGGGCGATGACCTCCTTGCCCGCGCCGGATTCACCGCGGATCAGCACGGTGAGATCGCTTGCCGCCGCGCGGCCCAAGATGCGATAGAGCGCTTGCATGGCGGGGCTTTTGCCGAGAATGAGGCCTTCTTTTGCAGCAGGCTCGGAAGGGACAGGCTCCGCGGCCGCAGGCTGCAAACGCAGCAACAGCCTGCGCACCTCGTCCAAATCAAAGGGCTTGGGAAGATACTCCATTGCGCCTTGTTGAAAGGCCTCGGCCGCCGCCTCAAAGCTCCCCTTGGCCGTGAGCACTACGACGGGCGCTTGCGGACGCCTTTGCGCAAGCCACGCAAGGCCGTCGCCGTCCGGCAAAAACACATCCAAAAACACGCAATCGGCCGCATGCAGGTGCGCATCGGCCTCGGCCAGGCTTGCGGCTTGCAGCACCTGCCAGCCCACATCGCGTGCGGCGCGCGCAAGCGCCCAGCGCACCGCAGGATCGTCGTCCACGATCAAGACGCGCATGATTTGACCTCTGTGCGCAACGGCAAATGCAGCACCACGCTCGTGCGCCCGGGCTCGGCGATCAAACGCGCGCGCCCGCCATGCTCGCGCATGACCTGCTCCACGATGGCCAGCCCCAGGCCGCTTCCCGTGCGCTTGCCGCTCACATAAGGCTCAAACGCGCGCGCCGCCACCTCCGGCGGCACGGGCGCGCCGTCGTTGGTGATGCGCACCTCCACGACCGGGCGGCCGATGCCCGGCATCGGCGCAAGCGGCCGGGCCGAGGTGCGCCACTCAATCCAGCTTGGATTCGCCTCCAATGCATTGCGCCAAAGGTTTTCCAGCGCCTGCGCAAGCCGCGGGCGGCAGGCAACGAGCTCAGGCAACCCCGGATCAAAGTTGCGAAACACGCGCACATGGGAAGGCGCGCCGATGCTCACTTCGTCAATGAGTTCATGCAGGTTCACGCGTGTTTGCGGCAGCTTGTCGCGTGGCCCCAGCGCGAGCAATGTCGCGATGCGCGCTTCAATGCGGGACGCTTGTTCCAATACGATCTGGGCGGCCTCTTGCATCTCGGGCTCATCAGGCAGCCGCTCGGAAAGCCATTGGGCGGCTGCGCGCAGGCCCGCAAGCGGGTTGCGCACCTCATGCGCAAGCTCCATCACGAGCCGGGCGATCAGCTCAGCCTTTTCTCGTCTCTGGGCAAGTTCTTCTATTTCGGCCTTGGCGTCGTCTAGCGCAAACAAAAGCAAACGCGCCTCTTGCTCAGGCGCAAGCCACACGCTTGCCGGCCGGCCCGCCACCAGGATCGCGCAGGATCGTGCAGGCACCTGCTGCGCATGGGAAATCAGGCGCGCAAGCTCCGCCTCGGGCGCAAAAAAGCGCGCAAGCGGCGCGCGCGCAAGCTCGCGCAGGCTCACCCCCAGTGTTTCCAACGCAAGCTGATTGGCCGCAAGCACGCGCAAGGAAGGAGAAAGGCTCAATGCGGGCAGCGGCAAGGCCTCAAGCGGCACGCGCAAGCGCGCGCCCTTCCAAAAAGAAGGCTTCTATGGCGGCAAGTTGCTCCTCCAGACGCCCAAGGCGCTGAAACGCCGCGCGAAACGCCGAGGCTCCCGGCAAGCCCTTCGCATACCAGGGCACATGCTTGCGCGCGAGCAACACCGCGCGCTTCTCCCCATGCAGCTCCACAAGCCCCAAAAGGTGTTCGCGCACGACGGCAAAACGCTCCTCGCGTGTCGGCGGCGCCGGAACGGGCCTTCCCTGCAAGGCCGCGGCGACCTCGCGGAAGATCCAGGGATTGCCCTGCGCGGCGCGGCCGATCATCACACCGTCGCAGCCTGAAACCTCCAAGAGACGCAAGGCGCTTTGGGCATCCACGACATCGCCGTTGCCGATCACGGGGATGGAGACAGCGGCCTTGGCGCGCCCGATGTCCTCCCAGTTCGCTTGGCCGCGGAACATTTGCGCGCGCGTGCGCCCATGCACGGTGAGCATCGCAATGCCTTCCTCCTCGGCAATGCGCGCGATGCGCTCCACATTCTTGCTGCGCTCATCCCAGCCCGTGCGAATCTTGAGCGTCACGGGCCGCGACACGGCCCTCACGACCGCGCGCAAAATCGCCGCCACGCGGCGCTCGTCCTTGAGCAGCGCCGAGCCGGCCATCTGGTTGCAGATCTTCTTCACGGGGCAACCCATGTTGATGTCAATGAGATCCGCCCCACGCGCCTCGGCCCAGCGCGCGGCCTCGGCGACGAAATCAGGCTCCGAGCCTGCGATCTGAATGCTGATGGGCCGCTCGTCCTCGCCAAACTCGGCGATGCGCTTGGTGCGCTCATGCCCTGCATGCACGGCGCGCGAGGCGACCATTTCGGTGACCACAAGCCCCGCACCCATGCGCTTGCAGATGCGCCGAAACGGCATGTCCGTAATCCCCGCCATCGGCGCAAGCACAAGAGGCGGGCGGATCACCACATCGCCGATGCGCAACGGCGCAAGCGGAATCCTTGGCATATT
>WFOX01000041.1 GCA_015487905.1 Mariprofundales bacterium | reverse complement strand
GGCCGAGGCGGTGCGGGCCTGCGGCTGCGCGGGCGCGCCGCGCGTGGACATGATCGTGCCCGAGGGCGATGAGCCTGTGGTCTTGGAGGTGAACACGATTCCAGGCATGACGGAAACGAGCCTGCTGCCCAAGGCCGCGCGTGCGGCGGGCCTCGCCTTTCCCGAGCTTTGCTTGCGCATCCTCGCAGGCGCGCGCCTGCACCATGCGCCGGCAGGAGGGCCGCAATGAGGTGGGCGCTTGGGGCCGTGCTCGCGCTTGCGGCGGTGCTTGCGCTTTTGCCGCGCGTGCAGGTCGTGGTGCTTGCGGTGCAGGCGGATGAGGGCGTGCGCGCAGCGCTTGCCGATTGGCTGCATCGGCATGCGCTTGGGCATGCGCTTTGGCAGGCCTATCCGGCGCGGCTGCGCCGCGGGCTTGCGCAGGCGTTCCCAGCGCTTTCTGACTTGCGCGTGCGCTGGGTGCTTGTTGGGCGGTTGGTGATCTCGGCAAGAACGCGCAAGGCGTTTGCGCTTGCGCGCGCGGATGGGCGCTGGTGGTTCGTGGATGCAGAGGGAAGCTGGCCTGGGGATGCGCGCGCGGATTTGCCGATCTTGCGCGCGCCGCGCGCACGCTGGCGGGAAGGCGCGGCGCTTGCAGCCGTGCTCGCAACCCAGGCGCCGCAGAAATGGCAGGTGCTCAGCGAGCTGCGCTTTGTCACGGGTTGGCGGCTTGTCTTTGCCAAGGGTGAGCTTTGGCTTGTGGGTGGCGTGAAGCCCGTTGCGCGCTTGCGCGAGGTGCTCGGTTGGATGAAGCGCACGGGGCTGCGCGCGCCCGTGCGCTTGGATGCAACGATGCCGGAGCGCTGGTTCGTGCGGCCGGCGCGCCTTGTGGAGGTGGAGGGATGAAGGAAGAGATCCTCGTGGGATTGGATGTGGGCACGAGCAAAGTGGCCTGCGTGGTCGCGCAAAGGGGCGCGGATGGGCGCGTGGATGTCGTGGGGTTGGGCCGCCATGCCTCGTCCGGCCTGCGCAAAGGGGTGGTCGTGAACATTGAGGCCACGACCGAGTCCATCCGCCATGCCGTGCAAGAGGCGGAGATGATGAGCGGCGTGGAGATCCGCCGCGTCGTCGTCGGCATCTCCGGCGCGCATGTGCGTGGGCTGGACAGCCACGGCGTTGTGCGCACGCGCAACAACGAGGTCTCGCAAGAGGATGTGGAGCGCGTGTTGGAAGCCGCGCGCGCTGTGAAGATCCCCGCCGATCAAGATGTGTTGCATGTGCTTGCGCAGGAGTTCGTGATTGACGGGCAAGAGGGCGTGCGCGAGCCCGTGGGCATGAGTGGGGTGCGGTTGGAGGCGCGCGTGCACATCGTGACAGCCGCGCGCTCGGCCGTGGAAAACCTCATGAAGTGTTGTCGTCGCTGCGGTTTGGATGTGGGGGATGTTGTGCTGGAGCCGCTTGCCTCAGCCGAGGCCGTGCTCACGGATGAGGAACGCGAGATGGGCGTGGCGGTCGTGGATATCGGCGCGGGCACGACCGATCTCGTGGTCTTCACCGATGGTGCCTTTCGCTTTGTGAGCGTGCTTCCCGTAGGCGGCGATCATCTTACGAAGGACCTCGTGGCGGGCCTGCGCACCTCCACGAAGGCCGCGGAAGAGCTCAAGATCCGCTATGGCGCGGCCTCGCCGCAGTTCGTGGACGAAAACGAAGAGATTGAAGTGCCGAGCGTGGGCGATCGTCCGCCGCGCCTGATGGCGCGCGATGCGCTTGCACAGCTTTTGGATCCGCGTGTGGAGGAAATTCTGGAGCTTGTGCGCGAGGCGTTGGAGCGCTCGGGCTATTTTGCGCTGCTCTCCGCCGGCGTCGTGCTCACGGGCGGCACGGCGAAGCTTCCAGGGCTTGTGGAGATGGCCGAGGACATCCTCGGCGTGCAGGTGCGCGTGGGCGCGCCGCGCGCAGTGGGGGGGCTTGCGGATGTGGCGGGCGCGCCTGAGTTCGCGACAGGTGTAGGGCTTGTGCTCTGGCAGGCCCGCACGCGCGGTGCCCTGCGCAGCACGCCAAGGCGCCTTTCCTGGTGGAGGCGGCTGTGGAACTGGTTTACGCAGGAGGCGGAATGATCCGCATGAGGCAAGATCCACAAAAAGGGGGAGAACGATGAAGATCATGCTGGAAGACACGGAAGCCTTGCGGGCCAAAATCAAGGTCGTCGGCGTGGGCGGCGGCGGCGGCAACGCGATCAACAACATGATCCGTCAGGGGCTTGCAGGCGTGGAGTTCATCGCCGCCAATACGGATGCCCAAGACCTCGCCCAGAACCTTGCGCCGGTGAAGATTCAGCTCGGGCCGCAGATCACGCGAGGGCTCGGCGCCGGCATGAACCCGGAGGTCGGGCGCAAGGCCGCCGAGGCCGAGGCGGACACCATCCGCGAGCATCTGGAGGGCGCGGACATGGTCTTCATCGCCGCAGGCATGGGCGGCGGCACGGGCACGGGGGCTGCGCCCGTCATCGCCGAGATCGCGCACAAGCTCGGCGCACTGACCGTGGCCGTCGTCACCAAGCCCTTCCATTCCGAAGGCCAGATGCGCATGCGCATCGCCGAGGACGGCATCCGTGAGCTTGTGCGCCATGTGGATACCCTGATCGTGCTGCCGAACCAAAAGCTCGTCACGATGGGGGCCAAGATCACCTTCATTGAGGCCTTCAAGCGCGTGGATGAGGTCGTCTTCAACGCCGTGCGCGGGATTTCGGATCTCATCACGCAGCCCGGCTACATCAATGTGGACTTCGCCGATGTGCGCGCGGTGATGGCCGAAAACAGAGGCCTTGCGATGATGGGCATGGGCACTGCGCGCGGCGAGGGGCGCGCCGCCGAGGCCGCGCAGCGCGCGATTTCCTCGCCGTTTTTGGAGGATGTGGATCTGCACGGCGCGCGCGGCGTGCTCGTGAACATCACAGCGCATCCGGAATCGCTCGGCATGCTGGAGTTTGAAGAGGCCATGCAGGTGATCCATGCGATCGCATCTGAGAAGGATGCGCGCATCATCGCCGGCGCGGCCTTTGACGAATCCATCGGCGATGAGGTGCGCGTCACCGTCGTGGCCACGGGCTTTCCGGGTTCGGCCATGACAGGCGGGCGCGCATCCGCGCCGCGTCGCCGCGTGCGGCCGCGCCCGATTGCAGGAGGTGCGCGCGCAAGTGGAAGCGCCGCCCCGCTTGGCGAACAGGCGGAGATGTTTGAGCGCGAACCTGGCGTGGATTCGCAGGAGCTGGAGTTGCCCGCCTTCTTGCGCCGCCAAGCGGATTAGCGCTGGCCAAACCGCTTGCGCGCAGGCACAATGCGGCCTGTTTGTGATGCAGCGCACGGCGCGCATGGCAAAAGGCGGGAGGGTTGCGCGCCGAAAAGGAGTGGCGCTCATGACGCGGCAACGCACGATTTCGCATCCCATCCGTTGCGCAGGCATCGGATTGCATACAGGCCGGCGCGTGCGCATGCGCCTTTTGCCCGCGCCGGAAAACCACGGCATCGTGTTTGTGCGCACGGATCTCGGCGAGGAGATCCCGGCGCGGCCCGAGTTCGTCGTGGAAACGCGGCTTTGCACGACGCTGGGGCGCGGCAAGGCGCGCGTGGCGACCGTGGAGCACCTGCTCTCTGCGCTTGCGGGCCTTGGCGTGGACAATGTGCGCGTGGAGTTGGACGGGCCGGAGACGCCGATCATGGACGGCTCCGCCGCGCCGTTCGTGTTTCTCATCCAATCCGCCGGCATCCGCGAGCAACACGCGCCCAAGCGCGTGATGCGCGTGTTGCGCCGCGTGGAGGTGCAAGACGGCAACAAGCTCTGTCGGCTGGAGCCTGCGGCTGGATTCCGCGTGCGCTTTCACTTGGATTATGACCACCCGCTTTTGCGCGACCGCGTAGCCGAGGTGGATCTTTCGCATCAGTCCTATGCGCGCGAGGTTGCGCGCGCGCGCACCTTCGGGTTTTTGCACGAGATTGAGGCCCTGCAAAAAGCAGGGCTTGCGCGCGGCGGTTCGCTGGACAATGCGATCGTTTTGGATCGCTGGCGCGTCATCAACGAGGGGGGCTTGCGCTATCCTGATGAGTTCGTGCGGCACAAGATTTTGGATACGATCGGCGATCTCGCGCTTGTCGGCATGCCGATTGTCGGCGCTTTCACGGGCGTGCGCTCCGGGCACGCGATGAACCATCGGCTTGTCAAGGCGCTGTTGGCCGATCCCGCGAACTATCGCATTGAAGAGCTTGTGGATGTGCCTGCGCAAGAAGCCGCAGGCGACGCCCAAGAGGCATTCGCCTCGCGCTAGGGGCTGTTTAAGAACAACGCGCGCACATCGTTGGGTTCGCACACGAGCAACACATCGCAGCCCGCATCCAACGCCTTGCGCGCGGCCGCAGGAACCGGCGCGCCTGCGCCCTTCATGCCGAGATCATCGCTCCAGATCATGCCCGTAAAGCCCATGCGTTCGCGCAAGATGCCTTTGAGCCAAAGCTCCGAGAAGGTCGCGGGTGCTTCGTCAATGCGCGGATAGCGCACATGCGCGGTCATCACATGCCCCACACAACCTGCGGCGAGCACGGCCGCAAACGGCGCGAGATCCTCGCGCAGCTCCGCAAGTGACGCCTCCACGCTCGGCGTGGCGGCATGGGAATCCTCGCGCGCGCGGCCGTGACCTGGGAAGTGTTTGGCCACGGCGCAAATGCCGGCCTCCATGAACCCCGTGGCCACGGCGGCGCCGAGCCGCGCCACCGTTTCCGCTTCTTCGCCGAAGCTGCGATCGCCGATGATGGGATGCGCATCGGGATGGAAGATGTCCAGCACCGGCGCGCACACGTGCGTGATGCCGAGCGCGGCCAACGCCTCGCCCGTGCGCTCGGCATCGGCGCGCGCTTCTTCCAACGCGCGGCGCGGGTTTTCGCGGTAGCGCGCGCCGTAGTAGGCCGCAGGCGGGCGCTCGCAAAACGGGGGCCAGGGCAAGCGGCTTACGCGCCCGCCTTCTTCGTCAATGGCCGCCCAAAGGTATTCGCCGGCCGCCTCACGCGCCTCTTCCAGCAAGGCGCGCAATTGCGCAGGCGACTCGGCGTTGCGGCGAAAG
>WFOX01000040.1 GCA_015487905.1 Mariprofundales bacterium | reverse complement strand
GAGGCCGTGATGGAGGCCGTGCGCAAGGCGCATGCAAAAGCGCTCTCAGGCCGCGTGGTCATCGCCACGCACATGCATGCTGGCGACGGCAATGTGCATACGAACATCCCCGTAAATTCAGACGATGCGGCCATGATGCGCCGTGCATGGCACGCCGTGGAGAAGGTGATGGCCAAGGCCGTGGAGTTGGGCGGCGTGATTTCCGGCGAACACGGCATCGGCATCACGAAGCTTGCCTTCATGGATCGCGCGCAAATCGCCGAGATGGAGGAATACCTTGCGCGCGCCGATCCCGAGGATTTGTTCAATCCCACGAAGCTCACAAGCCGCTGCGATCTTTCGCTGCTTTACACGCCGAGCTTCAACCTCATGGAGCTGGAGGCGACGATTTTGGAGGCGGCCGAGCTTACCGAGATCGTGGATACGATCTCGCCGTGCCTGCGCTGCGGCAAGTGCAAACCCACCTGTCCCACGCACGAGCCCGCAGGCGAGATGCTCTACTCCCCGCGCAACAAGATCTTGGCCACGGCCGCGGTGATTGAGGCGTTTCTTTATGAGTCGCAAACGGGAGAGGGGATTTCGTTTGAGGCCTTTCGCGAGCTTGCCGACATCGCTGATCATTGCACGATCTGCCATCGCTGCGTGAATCCGTGCCCCGTGGACATTGATTTCGGCGAGGTCACGGAGCGGCTGCGCGCGTTTTTGGCCGCGCGCGGCATGAAGCCGAAGCGGCTTTTGGCCTCGTTTGCCAAGGAGTTTCTCAACGCCGAGGACACGCGCCGCGTGCATGCGGGCAAGGCGGCGCTGGCTGTGGCCTATCGCACGCAGCGCCTGGCTGCGCGGGTGGTGACCACACGCGCCAATGGCTTTCCGAAGCGCGGCTGGCAGCCGATGCAGTTTCTTGCGCGGCCGCTTCCTGCCATCGCGCGCGGCACCGCGCGCCAGCTTGCAGGGCTTCCTGCGCGCCCCGATCTCGTGCCGGTGTTGCGCGATCGCAGCAAAAGCAATGGCAAGGCCGTCTTTTACTTCCCGGGCTGCGGCAGCGAGCGACTGTTTCCCGAGATTGCGCTTGCCACGATCGCTTGGCTGTTGGAGGTGGGCCGGCAAGTCGTGCTTCCGCCGGGCTATGTGTGCTGCGGCTATCCGCAGCGCGCAAGCGGCGATCCCGCGCGCGCCCACGCGATCACCTATGACAATCGCGTGATGCTGCATCGCATCAAGCAGGCGCTCGCCTATTTGGACTTTGAGGCCGTCGTCGTCTCTTGCGGCACCTGCTATGACCAGTTGTTGCTGTATGAGTTGGAGCGCGTGTTTCCGAATGTGCCGCTTGTGGATGTGCATGAATACCTTGTGGCGCAAGGCGTGCAGGCCGAAGGAGCTGGCGCGTATCTTTATCACGATCCGTGCCACATTCCGCTCAAACGCCACGGCACGCGCGCGGCCATCCGCGCCTTGCTCGGTGCGGAGGCCGAGAAAAGCGAGCGCTGCTGCGGCGAGGCGGGCACGCTCGCCGTGGAGCGTCCCGATGTTTCGGCGGCCGTGCGCATGCGCAAAGAGCGGGAAACCTTGCAGGCCAAGGCGCGCTTGCAAAAGCGCGGGTGGCGCGCCGAGGCCGTGCTCACTTCGTGCCCGGCTTGCTTGCAGGGTCTGCGCCGCAGCGAAGAGGCCACAGGATTGCGCGCGGATTATCTCGTCGTGGAGCTTGCGCGCCGCAAGTGGGGGGCGGATTGGGAGAAGAAGGCGCAAGCGCGCATTCAATCCTCGTGGGAAGGCGTGCCGCTTTGATGGAGGAGCTCTTCCCGATCCGTCGGCAGCGCCCGCTGCAAGGGGCGTTTCTTGATCTTGACCTGCGCGCGCAGACGACGCACGGGCCGCGGATTGTCGCCAACTTCCTGAGCAGCCTGGACGGCAAAATCGCATGCGAGGAAGAAGGGCGCTTGCGCGTGCCGAAGGCGATCGCCAATGCGCGCGACTGGCGCCTGTTTCAAGAGCTTGCCGCACAGGCCGATGTCGTGCTCGTGGCCTCGCGGCTCGTGCGCGAATGCGCAAAGGGCGTGGCGCAGGCGCCGCCCCCTGTGGATGTCACCGCACACCCTGATCTTGCCGATTGGCGGCGTGCGCGCGGGCTTGCGCCGCAGCCTGCGCTTTGGATCTTGGCAAGCGGCCAGGCGCCGATTCCGGCCGAGGTGCTGCGTGCGTGGAAGGCTGAGCGCGCGCTTTCGGTGCTCGCGCCAGCTCCTCCACCGGGGGTGGAAGAGGGTGATTGGCTTTGCTGTCCGGATATGCAAGCGCTTTCTGGGCTTTTGCGCGCGCACGGGGTGCAGCTTGCCTATTTTGCAGCGGGCGGAAGGCTGTTTCGGCGCTTGCTTGCCGCAGGCTTGGGCGACGAGCTTTTTCTCACGATCCGCTTGCAAGTGCTTGCAGGGGAAAGGTTTTCCACGCTTGCTGAAGGGGAGGGGCTGATGCCGCCCGAGGGCTTTGCGCTCAAAGGCCTTTGGCACGATGCCGAAGGCGGCCAAATCTTTCTCCGCCTTGGGCGCGTCTAGCGATGCGGGGCGCGCAGCACTTGTTTCTTCCCGGCCCTGTGGGGCGGTTGGAGGCGCTTTGGCATGCGGGCAAGGCGGGCATGCCCGGGGCGGTGGTGTGCCATCCGCATCCGCTTTACGGCGGCACGATGCGCAATCGCGTGGTGTATTGGCTTGCGCGCGTGCTGGAAGAGGCAGGGATGAGCGTGTTGCGCTTCAACTTCCGCGGGGTGGAGAAAAGCGAGGGAAGCTGGACGGGCGGCGAAGGAGAGGCCGAGGATGCGCGCGCTGCGCTTCGCTGGCTGCGCGCGCAAGGTGTGGAGCCGCTTTGGGTGGCGGGGTTCTCGTTTGGATGCTATGCGGGCTTGCGCGCAGGCTGGCAAGAGGGGGTTGCGCGCTGGATCGCCGTGGCGCCGGCCGTGAATCATTGGGATTTCGGCTTCGCGCGGGGATGGAGCGCGCCGGGGCTTGTCGTCGTCGGCGCAAAGGACGAGATCGTGCCGCCTGAAGCCGTGGCGCAATGGGCGGAAGAGGTGCAAAAGGCGCGATTCGTGCGCATTCCCGATGCAGGGCACTTTTTTGAGGGAGAAAGGATGCGCGCGCTTACATCCTGCGTGCGCGCCTTTGTGGAAGAGGGGCTGCACTCCTTACCAAGCGCAGGCTGAATCTAACGGCGAAAAGCGCTTGCCAAGCAAATCTTTGCTGCGCTTTGCCAGCCTATGCGCGCGCCTAAAGGCGTTATTCGCGGGGCAAGCGGGCGATCAAATCAATCTCCACGCTTGCGCCCAAGGGTAGGGCGGCCACGCCGACCGTGGCGCGCGCAGGGCGATGCGCGCCGAGCCAATCGGCATATACGGCATTGACCTTCGCAAAGTCGTGGATGTCGGTGAGATAGATCGTTGCGCGCACGATGTCCGTTTTGCTGCACCCTGCTGCTTGAAGCACCGCCTCCAGATTGGCGAGCGCCTGGCGTGCTTCGGCCTCCACGCCGCCTTGCACGAGCTTTCCTGTGGCCGGATCCAGCCCGATTTGGCCGGAGCAAAACAGCCATCCGTCTGCGATCACGGCTTGCGCATAGGGGCCTACGGCCTTGGGGGCGTGGTCGGTGTGCACGGTTTTCACGATGCGCCTCCTGCTCGTGCCTGAGACTTGTTGGGAAAGGATCGCGCCACCCATACCACGGGATCCAGCTTGCGCAGCGCGCGCAGCACCTCCGCAAGCTGCTTGCGTCCGGACACCTCCACGAGAAAGCGCATGTGCGCGATCTTGCCCGCGCGCTGGCGAAGCTGCAAATCCTCAATGCTGCAACCCGCATCGGCAATCGCTTGCGAAATACGGGCCAGCACTCCCCGTTCGTTGCGCGCTTCTATTTCCACTTCGGCGAGGTATCGGCCCGCGCTATCCTCCGGCCAACGGATTTCAATGCATTCTTCAGCCTGGGTGACCTCGGGGCAGCCGAGGCGATGCAGTTCCATGCCGCGCTCTGCGCGAAACACGCCGATGGCATGATCGCCCGGGATCGGGCGGCAGCACTCGGCCTGGCGCACCCAAAGGCGTTCGCCTTCGCGGGCGAGAAAGGGCATGCGCGCATGCACGCCGAGGATTTCGCTTAAGCGCTCCAGCTTGACCTCGCCGCGGCCGATTTTGGCCAGCGCTTCTTCTTCGCTTTCGGCTTCCAATGCTTGCAGTTGCGCTTCTTCCAGCGTTTCCACTTGAAAAACCTCGCGCAAAAGCCGCCTTCCCAGTCGCACCGCGCTTTCGCGCTCGTGGCGGCGGAACCATTGGCGGATCGCGTAGCGTGCGCGCGGCGTTTGCACGAAGCTGAGCCACGAGCGGCTTGGCGTTTGGTCGGCGCTTGTGATGATCTCCACCTGATCGCCGTTGCGCAGCACGCGATCCAACGAGCTTTCCTCGCCGTTCACACGCGCGCTGACCGCATGATGCCCGACCTCGGTGTGCACGGCATAAGCGAAGTCCAACACGGTGGCGCCGCGGGGCAAAGCGAAGAGGTCTCCGTCGCGGCTGAACACGAAGACCTCTTGCATAAAGAGGTCCAAGCGGAGATTTTCAATGGCTTCCTCGGGCTGTTCGCCCGCCTGCACGAAGTCCAGCATGCGCCGCAGCCACACGAAGCGCAAGTCGTCGTTGCGGCCTTTGCCTTCTTTGTAGGCCCAATGCGCGGCGATGCCTTCTTCGGCGACGCAATGCATGGCTTCCGTGCGGATCTGGATTTCCATGCGGTGCTGATCGGGGCCGATCACGGCCGTGTGCAAGGACTGGTAGCCGTTGGGCTTGGGAAGCGCGATGTAGTCCTTGAAACGGCCCGGAATGGGGCGGTAAAGCCCATGCACGATGCCAAGCGCGCGGTAGCAATCCAGCACCTCGGGCACGATGATGCGAAAGGCCACGAGATCGTAGATCTCGTCAAAATCCACGCGCTTGCGCTGCATTTTTTCATAGATGCCGTAAATGTGTTTGAGCCGCCCTTCAATGCGCGCTTGAAGCCCGTGGCGCGCAAGCGCTTCTGCAAGCACCTTTTCAATGCGCTCGCGCACCGCATGCAGCCTCGGCGCGCGCTTGCGGATGGCCTCGGCGATCGCTTGGTAGGAGTCGGGATCAAGCTGGGCGAAAGCAAGGTCTTCCAGCTCTTGCTTCATCCAATGGATGCCGAGGCGGTGGGCGAGGGGAGCGTAAAGATGCAGGGTCTCTTCGGCGATGCGGCGGCGCTTATCCGCAGGCAATACCCCTAATGTGCGCATGTTGTGCAGCCGATCGGCAAGCTTGATGACGAGCACGCGCAAGTCCTTCGCCGTGGCCAAGAGCATCTTGCGGTAGTTTTCAAGCTGCCGATGCTCGGCTGAACGAAAACGGATGCGGCCCACTTTGGTGACGCCGTCCACGAGCATCGCGATTTCATCGCCGAAGCGGCTGCGCACTTCATCCAGCGTGGCGGGGGTGTCCTCCACGACATCGTGCAAAAGCGCAGCGCTCACACTCGGCTCGTCCATGCCAAGGCGCGCTACCGTAAGCGCTGCCGCCAAAGGATGTTGGATGTAGGGCTCGCCGGAGCGCCGCCGTTGACCCTCGTGCATGTTGGCGGCGAAGACATATGCCCGCTTGATGCGCACGAAATCGGCCTTCGGGTGGCGGGCGGCGACGGCCTCCAGCACTTCCGTCAGGCGCGGCATGGGAAGGGCGCCGCGCGGTTTTTAGTGGGCGTGCTCACCAATCCCCAAGGCTTCGGCTTGCTCGCGCTGCTCGCGCAGGCGTGCTTCCAGCCGCTCATAGACTTCCCATGTGAGCTTGCCCGCCGCGATTTCGCGCAGTGCGATCACGGTGGGTTTTTCCTTTTTCTTCACTTCAATGAGCGGCGGCATGCCCGCGAGCAGTTGCCGCGCACGCTTGGAGGCAAGGATCGTGAGCTCGTAATGGTTCGGATACCGACGCACGCAATCCTCAATCGTCACGCGAGCCATCGTGGACTCCTCAGCAAATCAGGATTCACCGCGAAGCAAAAGCCTTCGCAAGGGGAGGCATGCTATGCCCGCGCTGCTGCGGCACAAGCAGCCCCATCCAGTCCCACATCCAATATTTTACATAATCCACATTATGCGTCATTTTGCTTTTGCTTGTCCTGCGCGATTTTTGCGCTATGCTGCAAGCGCTTGCGCCGAGGCGTTCATGCATCGCTTTCGCATGAGCGCCGATTTCACCTGCAACGGGAGGCATCATGCAGGATCAATCGCAAGCGCCAAACACCGCCCAAGCACACTACGAACGAAACCTTGCCATTCAACGCCTCGCGCAAGAAATCTACGATATGCCCAGCGATCCGCGCGTGGCCGTCGCCATGCTGCGCATTCTGGACGCCTGGCGTGCCGCGCTCATCCGCCACATGGACATGATCCGCGCCTACGAAGCCCAAAACGCGCGCGTCGCCCGAGACCTCGCCGAGGCCAAACGGCAACGCCGCGCCAAGTGCATCCGCATCGCCCGCGCAGCCGCGCGCTATGGCCTCGCCGAGGCCGCGCGACGCTTCGGCTTGCCCATCTACATGGCCAAAGATATGGCCGCCCACGGGCGCAAGCTCATCCGCGCATGGAAACGCGCGCGCCGCGATGCCGAGATCATCGCCATGCACGAACGCGGCATGCGCGCATCCGAGATCGCCGAGCGCGTGGGCCTGAGCTATCGGCGCGTGCGGCAAATCATCAAACAGGCCCACATGCTGCGGCAGCGCAAGCTGCGGCTGCTCGCCGTGATCCGCGCCTGAACAGGACGCGCTGAGACGCCCCAGAATCGCCGTTTTGGGGCGTGCGGGTATCTTTCTATGTCTTGGGCTTGTTTCGTGGATTCTGGGCGATTTGACGAGGCCGATTTTGGCCTGCCCGAGAAAGACCCTAGCCCGGGCTAGGGTTATTTAGCTGATTGCCCAGCGAACAAGCGCTGCAATCCCTGCACCAATAACACCACCCGCGACGGTGGCCGTGAAATCGGCGCGGCTCCATGCCGACCAGTCGCGCGCACGCAGGGCGTCGCCAAACTCCTTGCCTGCGCCCAGACCAATCGCTGCGGTGCTGCCAATCACGAATGCATCCGTTGGATCATGCTTTGTCATGCCAAACGCGAATGCAGCAAAGAAACCGACGATAAAATGCACCGGCTTGTCTGGCCCATGATAGGCCCGCTCGTAACGCTGCACCGCCCTCATAACCCCATCCTAGACCCGCGCGCGGGCACAATCAAAGCGCTTGAATGCGCTGGATGGCCTGCGCCAGACATCATCTGATCCTCAGAAGATATATGGACGAGACCTCAAAGGATGAGCTGCCTCCCATTACCGTGCCGCCATTTGCTGTCTCTATCTGTATCTGGATCCGTCCTGTTACTAGCGCTGGATTGAAATGCACTGGAGTATTGACCATGATTGTAGAAGCCGGTTGCTCATTGCTCGCTTCCCATATATATTTGCCAAGATCAACAGAATATAGCCTAGAGACACCGGCAACTTTTCCAACAAGCCAAATGGTGCCAAACAATATGCATTGCACGCCGGGTGATAGCACTATATCTCCAGACGAGAGCTTTACCCAATCTTTCCATTCTCTGATGGATTGTAATGGCACTTTTGCGAAGCCAGCTTGAACGACCGTTTGCGCGGCATATAACTCAGCTATATCTATTGGAGGAGTCCGGAATACGCTCATGCGCGCAGCACCTCCACGCGGGCGATGGCGGCGAAGTCCAGCGCTGCCGCGCTGCCATTGATCGCCTCAATCTCAATGCGCGCCTTGGGCTGCAATGGCATCGGCATGAACTCGGGCCGCAAGAGGTCGGAAATCTGGTCGCGGAACTCCGCCGCCTGCTGGCCATTTACGCGCACGATGAAATGCGCTGGCCCCCATTGCGTCACATCCGAAATCCCAAGCCCGAGGCTGAGTCCGACGATCTCGCCGCCCTCTGGCGCGCGGAAATCGCAAAGAATCACCTTGCTGCCTGCCGCCACCTGCTCGGCGCGGCCATAAGCCATCGTGCCCCATGGATTGGCCCATAGCTGTTGCGCCATTGCTTACCCCCTCACGCCCATGACGGCGAGCCGCTCGCGGCGATCATGCAAGGCGCGCTGGGCGGCGTGGTGGCGCAGCACGCGCCAGGCCACGACAAGCGCGAGCGCCCCGATGAGCACGGGCAGCGCGCGCCTCATGCCGCCCTGCCCCGCTCCAGCCGGCGCGTGATCCACCACACGAGCACGCCCGCGATCACGGCGGCGATGGCGTTCTCTGCGACGCGCCGCTTCAGCGTCATTGCGCCCTCACGAGATACACGCCGTGCTTGCGCTGCTCCTCGCGCCAGCGCTCCTGCCGCTGCTCCATCCACCACCACGCGGCCCCCGCCACGAGCAGCCACCATGCCCATTCCGGGATGCGCATCACTCGCCCCCCTTCATATACCTGTAGGCCCTCTCGCCGAACAAAAAGAACCACACGCTCGCTGCCGCCTGCTCAAGCCCTGGCGAGGCGTGCAGCCCGAAGGCCCCGGTCTCGGCGAGCACGACACAAAGCGTCACGATCAGCGCGATGATGTAGCGCATGGACGCCCTGAGATCGGCCACCCAGCGCGACACCTCGCTCGCAGGCTTATCCAGCTCGGCGAGCACGCGCAGCCGCTCCGTCTCGGCCTGCATCATCTGCACCCACTCGCCGGGCGTGGTCGCCTTGGGCCGGCTCGTGCTGCCGAGGAAGCGCCGCGTGGCGGCCTTGATCGCATCGCCGGCGGCGGGCAAGAGCGCGGCAAGCAAGCTCTCAAGCATGGCCGCGCCGCTCCATCATGGCCTCCACATGGTGCAGCCGACCATCCAGCCGCTGCACCTCGCGATCCAGCCGGCGCACATCGCCATCAATGCGATCCAACACGATGGCGATGCGACGCAAATAGACGATCATCACGGCCATGAGCGCGGACATCGCCATGTTCGCGATCATCTCCCACGGCATCAGACGACCCCCGCAAGCTCAATCCCTTTGTCAATCGTCGCCACATCGTAGGGCTGGATGCCGTTTTCGTGCTTGATGATGGCCTCCACGAGCTTGCGCACGATCGTGCGCGACCAGGGCAAGGGCTGATCGGGACTCACGCCGAGTGCCTGCGCGACATGGCGGATGTAGGCCTCGGTGTCGTTCTCCGTCGGTGGTGCGTAGCGCGTGATGATCGCGCGCACCGTGTGCAGGCCGTGGCGGTGGTAGTAGGCGTTGAGCACGCGCACGAGCGCGCGGATGCCCCATTCGGGCGCCACGAATCGCAGATAGCGCCCGTCGTTGCGCGGATGATCCAGCCCTTTCCAGTTGATGCCCGTATCCACGAGATTGCCGGGATTGTTGTTGCGGATGCCTCGCGTCATCACATACACCCCCACGCCACCGGATGCGAGCACGAGCAGCCCCAGCGCCCACCACGCCCAGCGCGGCATCAGCGCCTCCAGGCGAGCCAGGCGAGCACGAGGCCGGCGATGATCACCGGCGCGCCGACCTGCTGG
>WFOX01000039.1 GCA_015487905.1 Mariprofundales bacterium | reverse complement strand
TCCACGACCGGAATGCCCGCAAGCCCGGGTGAGTAGCAAGCAAGGTTCGGTTTCGTCATCCCGCCTCCTTTGCGCGCGCAGGCTCCGAGGATACGGAAAAAGGCCGCGGGTCGCCAACCCTTGCGCCGCGATCCAGCACGATCTCCTCCACAGGCGGCATCGCCGCCACAGGCAGCCCCGCTTCAATCGCGGCGATCCTCTCGGGATCGGCGCGCGTTTCCGGATGCTTGGGAAGCATGAAGGCGCAGATGTCGCAATGCTCCTCAATCGCGGTCTCATAAAGCCCGAGCCTGCGGCTTTCGGCGACGATCTCTTCCTTGTCCGCGCCGATGAGCGGCGAAAGCACGGGAAGCTCGCTTGCGCGATAAATCGCGGCGATGTTGGCAAGCGTTTGGCTTGCGACCTGACCGAGCGAGTCGCCTGTCACAAGCGCCTGGGCACGCAGGGCGCGCGCGATGCGGGCGGCCACGCGCAGCATCTGGCGCTTGTAGATGATCATGCGGTAGGCGGGCGGGCAGGCTGCGACCGCATGGCGCTGAAAGTCCTCCAAATCCGCAAGCAAAAGCCGCGTGCGGCCCTGATAGCGCGAAAGGATCGCCGCCAGCCGCTCAATCTTGGCGAGATCGCGCGAAAGCATGCTGTTGTAAAAGTGCACGAGCACCACCTGCATGCCGCGCTTCATCATGCGCCAGGCGGCCACGGGCGAATCCAGCCCACCGGAGAAGAGCACCACGCCGCGGCCGGAAACCCCCACGGGCAGCCCGCCCGGCCCCTCGTGCCGCCGCGCGTAAATCCAGATGCCCTCGGGCGCGACCTCAATCACGACGACGATCTCCGGCTCATCCAGATTCACGACAAGCCCGCACTGCGAGCGCAAGAAGCCGCCCACCTCAAACTCCATCTGCTTGGAGGTGTAGGCGAAGCGTTTGTCCGCCCGGCGCGCGCGCACGCGAAAGCGCCTTCCGGCCACATCCTCGCCCCACTCAGCGAGCACCGCCTTGCGCGCGACCTCTTGCATGCCCTCCATCGTGGGCGGGGCGGGATAGGCGCGCGCGAAGTAGCGCACGCCCGGAATGCGCGCCAGAAGCGCAGGAGTTTCTGCGCGCGGCGCATCCATCTCCACGATCATGCGCCCGTATTCGCGCACGATGCGGCTTGCGCCCAAAAGATGCTTGAGGTTGCGCGCCAGCGCGCGCTCAAAGCGCGGGCGGTTCTTGCCCTTGAGCGCGATCTCGCCGAAGTGCACGAGCCAGCGCTCGGTGTTCGCTTCGTTCATGATGCAAAAAGCGCTAAAGCACGCCCTTGGTGCTCGGCACGCCTGCGCCGCCTTCGCGCGCAAGCGCCATCTTGAGCGCACGCGCAAAGGCCTTGAAGAGGCTCTCTATCATGTGATGCGCATTGCGCCCGCGCAGCACATCCAGATGCAAGGTGCAGCGTGCATGGTTCGCAAAGGCCTGGAAGAACTCGCGGAAAAGCTCGGCGTCCATCTCGCCGATGCGCTCGCGCGGAAGCTTGACGGCATAGACAAGCCCCGGGCGACCGGAAAGATCCACGACCGCGCGTGCAAGCGCCTCATCCAAAGGCGCATAGAAAAAGCCAAAGCGCGCAATCCCTTGCTTGTCGCCGAGGGCATCGTGCAAGGCTTCGCCCAGGCAGATGCCCACATCCTCTACCGTGTGATGCCCGTCCACATGCAAATCGCCGCGTGCTTCAATCGTGAGATTCCATCCCGCGTGGTGGCCGAGCTGCTCCAACATGTGATCAAAAAAGCCGATTCCCGTGCGCACTTGCACCTTCCCCTCGCCGTCCAGCACAAGGCGCACGCGCACATCGGTTTCCTTCGTTTTGCGCGCGATCTCCGCACGCCGTGGTGCATTCATGCCAGGATCTCCTCCAAGGCGGCAAGCAAGCGATCGTTTTCCTCGCGCGTGCCTACGGTAATGCGAAGGCAATCGCGAAGCAACGGATGCGTGCCATCCAGGTTTTTGACGGCGATGCCGCGTCGGGCAAGCTCGGCATGCACATGCACCGCCTCTTTCGCGCGCACGAGCACGAAGTTCGTCTCCGACGGATACGGCTCTAGGCCGGGAAGCTCGGCAAGCGCCGCAAACAAGCGCGCGCGCTCCTCTTTGACGCGCGCAACAAGCTCCATCACCGCATCCCAATGCTCCAACAAGGCAAGCGCCGCGGCCTGCGTGAAGCGATTGACATTGTAAGGAAGGCGAACCTTTTGCAGCTCGCTCACGAGCTCGGCTGCGCCCACCGCATAGCCAAGCCGTGCGCCAGCAAAGCCCACTTTGGAGAAGCTGCGCATCACGAGCACATTGCCGCCTGCAAGATCCATGTGGTTGGCGCTTGCATAGGGCGCATAGGCCTCGTCCAGCACCACAAGCCCCAGATAATCCTTGGCGATGCGCTCCACAAGCGCACGCGGCCAGAGGTTGCCCGTGGGATTGTTCGGGCAAGCGAGAAACACAAGCTCCACCTTCTCGCGCGCGCACAACTGCAAAAACCGCTCGGCGTCCAACGAAAAATCCTCGCGAAGCGGCAGGCTCGTAATCGGCCGCCGCAGCCAACGCGCGATGACCTCATACATCACGAAGCTCGGGCTTGGAAACGCCACCGGCCCAGGTTCTGATGCGATCATCACCATCTGGATGATCTCATCCGAGCCATTGCCCACGATCACCTGCTCGGGCGCCACATTGTGCAAGGCCGCGATGCGCTCGCGCAGCTTGCGCGCGGCGGCATCGGGATAGCGATGGATGGGCTCTGCTTCCATGCGCCGCAAGATGTCCCGCTTGAGCGCCTCAGGCAGCGCAAACGGCAACTCCATCGCATCCAGCTTGACGGTCGCGCCTTCCTCAGGCGCGGCATAGGCCTGCATCTGGCGGATGTCGTGACGGATCATTGCTTGTCTTCACCCTCCAAACGGAACTCCAACGAATATGCATGCGCGATGAGCCCTTCGCGACGAGCAAGATGCGCGCCAAATGGGCCGAGTGCAGCCAGCGCCTTGGGCGTGGCGCGCAAAATCGTGGTCTTTTTCACGAAATCATCCACCGAAAGCGGCGAAGAAAAGCGCGCCGTGCCGAGCGTGGGCAGCACATGGTTGGGGCCGGCGAGATAATCGCCGAGCGCCTCGGGCGTGTGCACGCCCAAGAAGATCGCGCCCGCATGGCGCACTTTGGCGGCAAAGCCCTCGGCATCGGCAAGTGCCAGCTCCAGATGCTCGGGGGCGATGCGATTGACGATCTGCGCGGCCTCATCCCAGTTCTGCACCTCAATGAGGGCGCCGTGGCGCGCAAGGGATGCGCGCGCCACGGCTGCCGTGGGAAGCTCGGCAAGAAGGCGCGCAAGCTCTTGCTCCACGGCATCCAAAAGCGCACGATCGGTGCTGATAAGAATGCTTTGCGCATCCTCATCATGCTCGGCCTGGGCGAGCATGTCCGCAGCAAGCCATTTCGGCTTGCCCTCCTCGGCCACGATCACGACCTCGGAAGGCCCTGCGATCATGTCAATGCCCACAACACCAAAGACTTGGCGTTTCGCCTCGGCCACATAGGCATTGCCGGGCCCCACGATCTTGTCCACGCGCGGAATCGGGGCAGCCCCAAAGGCAAGCGCGGCGATGGCCTGCGCGCCGCCGACCAAAAACGCCTCTTGGACGCCTGCAAGGTAGGCCGCGCCGAGCACGAGCGGATTCACCTCGCCTTTGGGGGCGGGCGAGACGAGCACGATGCGCTCTACCCCCGCGACCTGGGCGGGGATTGCGTTCATGAGCACCGAAGAGGGATAGGCGGCCTTGCCGCCTGGCGCATAAAGCCCCACTGCATCCAAAGGCAGAAAACGCATGCCGAGCTCGCAGCCGGTTTCGTCCGTAAAGCGCCAATCGCTGCGCTTCTGGCGCTCGTGATAGGCGCGGATGCGCGCGGCGGCAAGCTCAAGCGCCTCGCGATCGCCCGCATCCAGCCCTTCCCACGCCTTCGCAAGCTGCGCACGCGAAAGCACGATGCGCGCTTCCGTGGCCTGCCAGCCGTCCCAGCGGCGCGTGAAATCCAGCACGGCCGCAATGCCGCGCTTGCGCACCTCGGCAATCACATGGGCCACCTGCTCGCGCACGCCTTCGGCCTGCGCCACCTCACGCATCAGCAAGGCATTCAGCGCCTCGGTGAAGTCCGGCGCCCTCGTGGACAAGCGGCGGATGTTCATGCGTGCTCCTCCTTGCAGGCGCGCTGAACCGCAAAAACAAGGCGCACAAGCGCTTCTTTCGTGCGCCAAGCCGCGGGATTGACGATCAAGCGACTGGAAACCTCCAAAATCGTGGCTTCCTCTATCAGGCCGTTGGCGCGCAATGTGCCTCCGGTCTCCACGAGATCCACGATGCGCTCGGCAAGCCCGACGGCTGGCGCAAGCTCCACTGAGCCATACAGCTTTACGACCTCGGCCTCCACGCCGCGCGCTGCAAACCAGGCGCGCGCAAGGTTGGTGTATTTCGTCGCCACACGCACGCGTGCGCCTGGCGCAGGAAGCCCCCTTTGGGCGATTTTTTCGGGCGCAGCGACCACGAGTCGGCAGCGACCGATGCCGAGATCCACAGGCTCAAACACACGAGGTCTTCCCTCTGCGAGCAAGTCGCGACCGGCAATCCCAAGATCGGCCGCGCCGCGCTCCACGAACACGGGCACATCTTGCGCGCGGATCACGAACGCCTGCACGGGCACCTCGTGCCAGGTGCCTGCAAAGGAAAGCTTGCGCGATCCTTGCGGATCCTCCGCCAAGACAAGGCCTGCTTGCGCAAGCACCTGCAACGAGGGCGCCAGCAATCGCCCTTTTGGGATCGCCAAACGCAGCATCTAGGCCGCCTGCGCCGCCCGCCAGGACTCGCTGCTGCCGACGCGGCGGATGTCCGCGCCGAGCCGGCCGAGCTTCTCTTCAATGCGCTCGTAGCCACGGTCAATGTGATAGATGCGCTGCACGATCGTTTCGCCCTCCGCAGCCAGGCCCGCGAGCACAAGGCTTGCCGAGGCGCGCAAATCCGAGGCCATCACGGGCGCCCCCGTAAGCTTCGGCACGCCACGCACGAAGGCCGTATCTCCATCCACGCGGATGTCGGCCCCCATGCGCACAAGCTCCGGCACATGCATGAAGCGGTTTTCAAAGATCGTTTCGCGGATCATGGAAGCGCCCTCGGCAAGCGTCATGAGCGCCATGAACTGCGCTTGCAAATCCGTCGGAAACCCGGGATACGGCTGCGTGTGCACATGCACGCCCACAAGCCGCCGGGGCGCCCGCGCGCGCACCCAATCGGGCCCGCGCTCAATGACCGCGCCTGCTTCTTCCGCACGCGCCAAGAACGCATCCATGTGCTCAGGTGCGCAATGGGTCACGCGCACATCGCCGCCCGTGATCAAGCCCGCCGCGAGATAGGTGGCCGCCTCAATGCGATCCGGAATCACGCACGCGCGCCCGCCTGCCAGCGAAGCAACCCCCTGAATCACGATGCGATCCGTGCCCGCGCCCTCAATGCGCGCCCCCCACGAGATGAGCGTTTCCGCAAGATTCACGACCTCAGGCTCGCGCGCCGCGTTTTCTATCACCGTCTCTCCTTGGGCCAACACGGCCGCCATCATGAGGTTTTCGGTGCCCGTGACCGTCACGCGATCAAACACGATGTGCGCGCCGCGCAAGCCCTTCGGCGCCTCGGCGACGATGTCGCCGCGCTCAATTGCAATGCGCGCGCCCATCGCCTCCAACCCGCGCAGGTGCATGTCCATCGGCCGCGCCCCGATCGCACAGCCGCCTGGGAGGCTCACGCGCGCGCGCCCGAAGCGCGCCACGAGCGGCCCAAGCACAAGCGCAGAAGCGCGCATCGTTTTCACGATGTCATACGGGGCCTCCGGGCGTGTGGCCACCGTCGCATCCACATGCAAAAGCCCGCCGTCCTCAAAGCTCACCTCCGCCCCTTGATGGCCGAGCAGCGTGAGCATCGTTGTGACATCGCGCAGGTGCGGGATGCGCTCATACGCGACCGGCTTTTCGCAAAGCAGCGAGGCTGCCAACAGCGGCAACGCGGCGTTTTTGGCGCCGCTTGCCTCCACCTCGCCCACCAGGGGCCGACCGCCTCGCACGACGAGCCGTTCCATTTCCCGCGAACGCTAGCCTTTGCCAGCATAGCCGCCAAACCGCCCAAGGAGTGTGCATCGCCGTGTCCGTCTTCACGCCCATTTCCGAATCCGAGCTTGCTGCGATCCTTGCGGATTACGATCTTGGTGAGCCCACCTCATTTGCGGGTGTGCCCGAAGGCATTGAAAACACCAACTACTTTTTGACGACGACGCGCGGCCGCTATGTGCTCACCTTGTTTGAGCGCGTGCCAAACGAGGATGTACCCTACTTTTTGCAGCTCATGGAACACCTTGCCGCACGCGGCATCCCATGCCCGCGCCCCATCCCCCAGCGCAATGGTGCGCTTTGGTTTTCTTGGCGCGGCAAGCGTGGTTGCATCGTGCAGCGCTTGCCCGGCCGCACCAAGGCGTTTTTGGATGAACGCGAGCTGCGCGCAGCAGGGGCATTGCTTGCGCGCTTGCACGAAGCCGGCCGCACATTTCCTCAACGCCGCGGCGACTTGCAAGGCCTAGGCTGGATGCAACGCACGGCTTCTTCGCTTGCGCCTTGGGTCAAGGCGCGCTTCGGCACCGCTGCGCAGCGCATGCTGGAAGAGGAAATGGAAGCGCAAACGGCCCTTGCGCTTTCTTCTCTTCCCCAAGGCGTGGTGCACGGCGATCTTTTTGCCGACAACCTGCTGTTTGCAGATGCCAAGCTCGTCGGCGTGATTGACCTTTATTACGCGCACGACGACGCCTGGGCCTATGATCTTGCCATCGCCGCCAATGCGCTTGCTTGGGTGCCCGAGGCATCGCGTTGCGCGCAGCGCGTAGAAGCGCTTGTAGTGGGATACGAAGAGGTGCGGGCCTTGACGCCTCAGGAACAGGCGCTTTGGCCGCTGCTGCTGCGCCGCGCGGCATTGCGCTTTTGGCTTTCGCGCCTTGCGGACATGCACGCGCCACGCAAAGGGCAAATGACCACGATCAAGGATCCCGAGGAGTTTCGCGCGCGGCTTGCTTTTTGGCGCCAACAATAAAAGCCGAGCGGGACAGGCAAAGGCCGCAGCGCGCGCGCTGCCTGCTACCGCTGCTCCCTTCCGGGCCTCACGGGGTTCACAGGCGCGCGCCGTGCGGGGCCCATCCCGCTCGGCAAGCGCAGAAACTGGCGGAGAGAGAGGGATTCGAACCCTCGGTGCCCCTTATCGGGGCACACGCGCTTTCCAGGCGCGCACCTTCGACCACTCGGTCATCTCTCCGTCGGGGAGCGTCGCTCCGCTCCCGAAAGCTGGCGGAGAGGGTGGGATTCGAACCCACGTGGGGCCTTTTGAGCCCCCGACCGATTTCGAGTCGGCGCCGTTATGACCGCTCCGGCACCTCTCCGCAGTGGGGGGATTTTGACGCTCGCGCATGCCAAGATCAAGACCGCGCTAAAGCCGCCAAAGCCGCAATCCCGCTTGCTGCACGCGCTTGCGATCAAACACGCACTTTACATCCACAAGCACACCCGGCGCGCGCACCCAAGAGGCGATCACCTCGGGCGCAAGCGCGCGCACCGCTTCGTGCGCGACCGCGGCCACGACCGCATCCACAGGCGCGGCCTCTTCCGGCGAGGAAAGCAACCCAATCCCGTATTCGCGCTGCGCCTCTTCAGGATCGGCCACGGGATCCCAAACGAAGACCTCGCAGCCGAAGTCTTCCAGCTCCCGCACGACATCCACCACACGCGTGTTGCGAATATCGGCCACATTCTCCTTGAAGGTGAGCCCCAACACGAGCACGCGCGCGCCCGCGATCTTCTTGCCCGCGCGGATCATCTCCTTGACCGCCTGCTCGGCCACGAACTTACCCATGCCATCGTTGATGCGTCTTCCAGCTAAAATCACCTCGGGATGATGCCCCAGAATCTGCGCCTTGTGCGTGAGGTAATACGGATCCACGCCGATGCAATGCCCGCCCACAAGCCCGGGCCGAAACGGCAAAAAGTTCCATTTTGTGCCCGCGGCCTCCAGCACATCCAAGGTATCAATCCCCATCTTGTGGAAGATGATCGCAAGCTCATTCATGAGCGCGATATTGAGATCCCGCTGCGTGTTCTCAATCACCTTCGCGGCCTCGGCCACCTTGATGGACGGCGCGCGATGCACGCCCGCTTCAATGATCTCCGCATAGAGCGCCGCCACTTCCTCCAGCGTTTCTTCATCCTGGCCTG
>WFOX01000038.1 GCA_015487905.1 Mariprofundales bacterium | reverse complement strand
GCTCCAACTCCGGCGGGCGCGGCTGGGGATCCAGCTTGAGCGGATCCAAATCGGCCGCGCGATGGCCATGCACGCGATAGCCGTGGATGAGGTAAATCGCGCGCGAGGGATGCTCCACGCCGCGCATGCCGGCCGGGATCGTTTGCACTTCTTGCACGGCCTCGGGCGCGCGCGGCGCTTCCCAGCGTGCAAAAAGCTCGGCCCAGCGCGCCGGCACCGACCCCGGCGCCTCCAGCCACTGCTGATAGAGCGCCTCAAGCCATGCGGCATCAGTTGCCGGAAATGCGCGTTCGTCCATGCGGCTCACGATAGCAGCGCGCCCCGCCTGCGCCAATGCGGTTGACGCTTGCGCGCCAGCTTGCAAGGATTCCCGCAGCAATTGGGGGATCGTCTAGCGGTAGGACGCCGGGTTCTGGCCCCGGTAGCCCAGGTTCGAATCCTGGTCCCCCAGCCAGATCCCGCATGAAAAATCCGTCATTTCCGCTTCAGCCCGCCTTCAAGGCGGGCTTTTATGATTCGGCCCAGTCCTTACGCATCGTTTCCCTCCTCCCTCCCCTCCCTAGTGTTGCGTAAGGTGCAGGAAAGGCCCCCATTGCGGGGGCCTTTTCGTTTAGACGCGCGGCAGCGCCGTTTCGCCCATGAGGTATTCATCCACGGCGGCGGCGCACTGCCTGCCTTCGCGGATCGCCCAGACCACAAGCGACTGCCCGCGGCGCATGTCGCCTGCCGCGAAGACCTTCTCCACGCTCGTGCGGTAGCTTTGCGTGTCCGCCTGCACATTGCCGCGCGCATCCAGCTGCGGCGCAAGCTCCTCCACGAGGCCCTCGTGCACGGGATGCACGAAGCCCATCGCCAGAAACACGAGATCGGCGCGCAGCCGGAAGGCTGTGTCAGGAAGCTCGCGCATCTTCCAGTTGCCCTGTTCATCGCGCTCCCACTCCACGCGCACGGCCTCAAGCTCGCGCACATGGCCGTTCTCATCGCCGATGAAGCGCTTCGTGGACACGCTCCAGAGCCGCTCGCAACCCTCTTCATGCGAAGTGGAGGTGCGCAGCTTGCGCGGCCAAAACGGCCATGTCACGAGCTTGTCCACGGTCTCCGGCGGCTTCGGGAGAATCTCCAGTTGCGTGATGGAGGCCGCGCCCTGGCGGTTCGCGGTGCCGATGCAGTCGCTTCCTGTATCGCCGCCGCCGATCACGACGACATGCTTGCCCTCGGCATCAATCCAGCCGCCCTCAGGCTCTGGATCGCCGAGCACGCGGCGCGTGGCCTGCGTGAGATACTCCATTGCGAAGTAAATCCCTTTGAGTTCCCGGCCGGGCACAGTCAGATCGCGCGGCTTTTCCGAGCCGCCCGCAAGCACGACGGCATCAAACGCATCCACGAGCTGCTTGGCCGAGACATCGCGCCCGACATGGACATTGACGCGAAACTCCACGCCCTCGGCGCGCAGTTGCATGAGCCGCCGATCAATGACCCATTTTTCCAGCTTGAAGTTCGGAATGCCGTAGCGAAGCAGCCCCCCGATGCGATCCTGCTTTTCAAAGACGACGACCTCATGCCCTGCGCGCGCAAGCTGCTGCGCGCACGCGAGGCCCGCCGGCCCCGAGCCGACGATCGCGACACGCTTGCCCGTTTTTTTCTTGGCGATGCGCGGCGTGATCCAGCCCTCGCGCCAGCCGCGCTCGGCGATCGCGAGCTCAATGTTCTTGATCGTGACCGCATCGCCGATGAGGTTGACCGTGCAGGCCTCCTCGCACGGCGCGGGGCACACGCGGCCCGTGATCTCGGGGAAGTTGTTCGTGGAGTGCAAAATCTCCAGCGCGTCGCGCCAGCGCCCGCGATAGACCGCATCGTTGAACTCGGGGATGATGTTGTGGATCGGGCAGCCGTTGTGGCAAAACGGAATGCCGCAATCCATGCAGCGCGCGCCCTGGCGCGCCATGTCCTCGGGAAGGCGCGCGAACTCGCGCCAGTGCGTGAGCCGCTCGGAAACCGGCTCGTAGCTCACATCCTCGCGCGGATACTCCATGAATCCCGTGGGCTTACCCATGCACGACCTCCGTGTGCCTTGCTGCGCGGCGCGCCTCGGCCTCCAGCTCCGCAAGCGCGCGGCGATACTCAAGCGGCATCACCTTCACGAACTTGGGCAGGTATTCGCGCCAGTTCGCAAGGATGCGCTTGGCCACCGCCGAGCCTGTGTAGTGGTGATGGCGCGCAATGAGCATGCGCAGGATCTTCTGATCGTTCTGATCCAGCGAATGGCGCACGCGCACGCGCCCAGGCGTTTCCAGATCCGGCCCCTGATGCTCCCATTCCTCCAGCGCCTCGGCCTCCTTGAGCACCGGCTCAAGCTGCACCTGCGCAAGGTTGCAGCGCGTTTCAAAATCGCCTTGCTCGTCCAGCACATAGGCGATGCCGCCCGACATGCCGGCGGCGAAGTTGCGGCCCGTGGGGCCGAGCACGACGACGGTGCCGCCCGTCATGTATTCGCAGCCGTGATCGCCGACCCCTTCCACGACGGCAATGGCGCCCGAGTTGCGCACGGCGAAGCGCTCGCCGGCCACGCCGCGGAAGTAGCACTCGCCGTCAATCGCGCCATAGAGCACCGTGTTGCCGACGATGATGTTTTCTTCCGGCACGATCGGCGAATCCTTGGGCGGATAGATGATGATGCGCCCGCCACAAAGCCCCTTGCCGACATAGTCGTTCGCCTCGCCTTCCAGCTCCAGCGTGATGCCGTGCGCAAGCCAGGCGCCGAAGCTTTGGCCCGCGACCCCGCGCGCCTTGATGTGGATCGTGCCATCGGGCAGCCCCGCATGGCCGTAGCGGCGCGCGACCTCGCCTGAGAGCATCGCGCCCAGCGTGCGATCGGTGTTCTTGACCGCAATCTCAATCCGCACGGGTTTCTTCTCTTCCAGCGCATCCTTGGCAAGGCGGATCAGCTCGCGATCCTTCACCTTGTCAATCGCATGCACTTGCCGCTCGCAATGGCGGATCGGCTCGCCGTCCTCCTCGCGCGGAAGCGCAAGCAGCGGTGTGAGATCCAGCCCCTTGGACTTCCAGTGCTTGATGGCCTCATTCACATCCAGCGCCTCATAGCCCTTGCCGATCATCTCATCAAACGTGCGGTAGCCGAGCTCGGCCATGATCTCGCGCGCCTCCTCGGCCACGAACATGAGGTAGTTGATGAGATGCTCGGGCTTGCCGACGAACTTCTTGCGCAGCTCGGGATCTTGTGTGGCCACGCCCACGGGGCAGGTGTTGAGGTGGCACTTGCGCATCATGATGCAGCCCACGGCCACGAGCGCCGCCGTGCCGAAGGCGACCTCGTCCGCGCCCAAAAGCGCCGCGATCACGACATCGCGGCCCGTGCGGATCTGGCCGTCCACCTGCACGATCGCACGCGAACGCAAGCGGTTGCGCACGAGAAGCTGCTGCGTTTCGGCCAGTCCCAGCTCCCAAGGCGTGCCCGCATGCTTGATGGAGGAGATGGGCGAAGCACCCGTGCCGCCGTCGTGCCCCGCGATCACGACATGGTCGGCCTTGCCCTTGACCACACCCGCGGCAATCGTGCCCACCCCGATTTCGGATGCGAGCTTGACGCTGATATCGGCCTGCGGATTCACATTCTTGAGATCAAAGATGAGCTGGGCCAGGTCCTCAATGGAGTAGATGTCATGATGCGGTGGCGGCGAGATCAGCCCCACGCCAGGTGTCGTGTGCCGCACGCGCGCGATGCGCCGATCCACCTTGTGGCCCGGAAGCTGGCCGCCCTCGCCGGGCTTGGCGCCTTGGCAGATCTTGATCTGGATTTGATCCGAGTTCACGAGGTATTCGGTCGTGACCCCGAAGCGGCCGCTTGCGACCTGCTTGATCGCGCTGCGCGCGGAATCGCCGTTCGGAAGCGGCTTGAAACGCTCGGGATCCTCGCCGCCCTCGCCCGTGTTGGACTTGCCGCCCAGGCGGTTCATCGCAATCGCAATCGTCGTGTGCGCTTCCTCCGAGATGGAGCCGAAGCTCATGGCACCCGTGGCAAAGCGCTTGACGATTTCGCTGGCCGGCTCCACTTCTTCAAGCGGAATCGGCTTTCTGCGCTTGAACTTAAAAAGCCCGCGCAGCGTGAGCAGCCGTCCCGCCTGCTCGTTCACGCTTTTCGCGAACTCCTTATACAGCGCGTAGTTGCCCGTGCGGATCGCGTGTTGCAGCTTGGCGATGTTCTCGGGGGTGAGCAGGTGCTCTTCCCCGCGCGCGCGCCAGGCGTAGTCGCCGCCGACATCCAACAGCGCATCGGCCTTGCGCGGGCGCCAGGCCTCGCGATGGCGGCGCACGGTCTCCTCGGCGATCTCGGCAAGCCCTGCGCCCTCAATCTGCGTCGGCGTGCCCGTGAAGTAGCGCTCCACGAAGTCGCGCGCAAGCCCCACGGCCTCAAAGATCTGCGCGCCGCAATAGGACTGGTAGGTGGAGATCCCCATCTTGGACATCACCTTGAGGATGCCCTTGTGGATGGCCTTGATGTAGCGCGCCTGCGCCTCCTCGGCGGTGATGTCCTCGGGCAAAAGCTTGCTGCGCACGAGATCCGTGATCACATCCAGCGCGAGATACGGGTGGATGGCCTCAGCGCCATAGCCCGCGAGCGTGCAAAAGTGATGCACGGCGCGCGCCTGCGCCGTTTCCACCACGAGCCCCGTCTCCGTGCGCAGCCCCTTGCGGATGAGGTGATGATGCACGGCGGACAGCGCCAAAAGATCCGGAATCGCAATGCGATCGGGACCGGCCTCGCGATCCGTGAGGATCAGGATGTTCGCATGCTCACGCACGGCGCGCTCGGCAGCCTCGCAAAGTGCAGCCAAAGCGTTTTCCATGCCCGCAGCACCCTGCTCGGCCGGATAGCAAATGGAGAGCTCCACGGAGCGGAAGCGCCCGCCCGTGTGCTGCTCAATGTGGCGCACCTTTTCCATGTCCGCCTTCGTGAGGATGGGCCCGGCGGCCTCCAGCCGCATCCACGGATCCGTTTGATCCACGCCGAGCAGGTTCGGGCGCGGCCCCAAGATCGTGAGCAAGCTCATCACGGCCTCTTCGCGGATCGGGTCAATCGGCGGGTTCGTGACCTGCGCGAAGAGCTGGCGGAAGTAGTCGTAAATGAGCCGCGGGCGGTTGGAGAGCACCGCAAGCGGCGCATCGTTGCCCATGGAGCCGACCGGCTCCTGGCCTGCGACCGCCATCGGCGCCATGATCACCTTGAGGTCTTCCAGCGTGTAGCCGAACATGCGCTGGCGCTCAAGAAGTGTTTCGTGATCCGGCGCAAGCGGCGGGATCTCAGCAGGAAGCTCCTCCAGCTTGAGCTGTGTTTTGGCCAGCCATTCGCGATAGGGCCGCGCGCGCGCAAGCCTTCCTTTGAGCTCGGCGTCATCCACGATGCGGCCCTCTTCCAAATCCACGAGGAACATCTTGCCGGGCTGCAAGCGCCACTTTTTCACGATCTTCTCTTCGGGCACATCCAACACGCCCGCTTCGGATGCCCCGATCACGAGATCATCTTTTGTGATCACATAGCGCGCGGGGCGAAGTCCATTGCGATCCAGCGTAGCCCCGATCTTGCGCCCGTCCGTAAAGGCGATCGCAGCCGGCCCGTCCCAAGGCTCCATGAGCGCGGCATGGTATTCGTAAAAGGCGCGGCGCTCGGGATCCATGAGCGGATTGTTCTCCCAGGCCTCGGGGATCATGAGCATCGCGGCATGGGCAAGGTCATAGCCGCCCATGACAAGCAGCTCCAAGGCATTGTCAAAGCAGGCCGTATCGCTCTGGCCTTCCGTGATCACGGGCCAGATCTTCTTGAGATCCTCGCCGAGCAGCTTGGACTTCATGGAATGGCGGCGCGCGTTCATCCAGTTGATGTTGCCGCGCAGCGTGTTGATCTCGCCGTTGTGCGCGATCATGCGAAACGGATGCGCAAGCTCCCAGGCCGGCAGCGTGTTCGTGGAAAAGCGCTGATGCACAAGCGCAAGCGCGCTTTCCACGCGGGGATCGCGAAGATCGGCATAGTAGGCCGGAAGCTGATGCGAAAGGAACATGCCCTTATAGACGATCGTGCGCGAGGACATGGAGCAGATGTAAAAGGCCGCCGGATCGTCACGGCCAAGCGCGCGGATGCGATGGCTGATCACCTTGCGCGCGACAAAGAGCTTGCGCTCAAAGGCGTCCTGATCGGGAAAGTCCTTGGCGGGCGCGATGAAGGCCTGCTCAATCACCGGCTCGCGCGCGACAACCGCGGGCGGCAGATCCGCGGCCTTGCGATCCGTGGGCACGCGCCGCCAAGCGATGAGCTTGAGCCCCTCCTCGGTGAGCGTCTTTTCAAAGATGCGGCGGCATTCCTCGCGGTAGTCCGCGCCCTGCGGGAAGAACACTTGCGCCACCGCATATTCGCCCAAAGGCGGCAAATCCCAGCCTTGCTCGCGCGCGATCGCGCGGAAGAAGCGGTCGGGAAGCTGGATGAGGATGCCTGCGCCGTCGCCCTCGCGCGGATCGGCACCCACGGCCCCGCGGTGCGTGAGCCGCACGAGGATTTCCATGCCCATCTCAATGATCTCGTGGCTCTTTTGGTTCTTGATGTGGGCGACAAAGCCCACGCCGCAGGCGTCATGCTCGCGCGAGGAGTCGTAAAGTCCCTCGCGGACGATCTTGCGCGTCATCGTCATCGGCGTGCTCCTTG
>WFOX01000037.1 GCA_015487905.1 Mariprofundales bacterium | reverse complement strand
GCCGATCATGCCTCATGCCACGCCCTCGCAGCCCTCGCAATGCGCCGCGCGCCCAGGCTCGGGTTGCAGGGTTGCGTGCTCCACGCCGGCTTCAGCCAGCCGCGCAAGCAGTTCGGGCAAGATCCGGGGCCAGGCGTCCATGTCCGCGATCTCCACATGCGCCGAGGCCGCGGCGCGCCCATCAGGAAGGCCCCAAAGGTGCAAGTGATGCACGCCCTGCACGGCCGGATGCGCGGCAAGCGCCGCCGCAATTGCCTCGGGATTGAGGTGCGCGGGCGCGGCCATCATAAGCTCGCGCGTCGCCTCGCGCACAAGGCCCCAGCCACCCCAGCCAAGGATCGCGACGATCACAAGCGAGGCGATCGGATCGGCCAGCACAAGCCCCCAGCGCCAGATCACGAGCGCCGAGGCGATGGCGGCGATGGATCCCAAAAGATCGCCGAGCACATGCCAGAAAGCCGCGCGGACATTGAGATCTTCATGGCCGCGCAGCCGCGTGAGCATCACGAGATTGACGACGAGACCGATCGCGGCCACCGCAAGCGCCATGCCGCCTGCGACCTTAGGCGGCTCATGCAGCCGCGCGATGGCTTCCCAAGCAATCCAGCCCGCGAGAAACCAAAGCCCCAAGCCATTGAGCTGGGCGGCGATCGTGGCCGCGCGCCCATAGCCATAGCTCATGCCCGGATGTGCAGGCCGCATCGCGATGCGTGCCGCGGCAGCGGCGAGCAGCAAGGCCGCCACATCCGAGGCCATGTGCGCGGCATCGGCCATGAGCGCCAAGGAGTTCGCCCACCAGCCGCCTGCAAGCTCCACAAGCGCAAAGATCCCTGCGCCCAAGGCCGTGCGGGAGAGCGCGCGCGCCTGCGCGGCGAAGCCGTGCCGGTGCGCGTGCCCCCCGCTCAATCCAAAAGGCCCTGCTCGGAAAGCCAGCGCTCGGCGTCCAGCGCGGCCTTGCAGCCCTCGCCGGCGCTGGTCACGGCCTGGCGATAGACGGGATCGGCGACATCGCCCGCGGCGAACACGCCCGGGATGTTCGTGCGCGTGCTCTTGCCCTCGGTGAGGATGTAGCCCGCTTCATTCATCGCGAGATCGCCGACGATGAAGTCCGTGTTCGGCTTGTGGCCGATGGCGATGAACACGCCCGCCACGGGCAGCTCCTCCACCGTCTCATCCACGGTGGAGCGAAGCCGCAGGGCATTGACCCCGGCCTCGTCGCCGAGGATCTCATCCACGACGCGGTTCCAATGGATGACGATGTTGTCCTTCGCAAACAGCCGCTGTTGCATGATCTTGGAGGCGCGCAACTTGTCGCGGCGGTGGATGAGATGCACCTTCGTGCAGAGATTGGAAAGGTAAAGCGCCTCTTCCGCGGCCGTATCACCGCCGCCCACGACCGCCACCTCCTGGCCCTTGTAAAAGAACCCGTCGCAGGTCGCGCAGGCCGAAACCCCGCGGCCCATGTAGCGCTGCTCGCTCTCCAGCCCCAAATACTTGGCCGATGCGCCCGTGGCGATGATGAGCGCATCGCAGGTGTATTCCTGCGCGCCGACGAGGCGGAACGGGCGCTCGGTGAGGATCGCGCGCTCAATGTGATCATCAATCACGCGCGTGCCGAAGCGCTCGGCCTGGCGGCGGAAGTCCTCCATCATCTGCGGGCCTTGCACGCCGTCCGGATAGCCCGGGTAGTTTTCCACCTCGGTCGTCGTGGTCAGTTGTCCGCCGGGCTGCATGCCGGCGATGACGACGGGGTTTAGCCCCGCGCGCGCCGCATAGATCGCAGCCGTATAGCCCGCAGGGCCCGAACCGAGAATGATGAGCTTGTGATGTTCAGCCATCGCTTGCCTCCAGAAGGGAAGGATAAATGTCTTCAGGCGGCGCCTCGCCGAGGAGTTCAAAAAGGGTTGCGGCGATGTGCGCAAGGCCAGGGGTCTCCGCAACGCTCTGGCCCGCGCGCCGCGCACGCAAGGCATAGCCGCCTTGAAAGCCGGGATCATAAACGATGCAGGGCACGGGATTGAGCGTGTGCTTCGTGGATGCCTCCTCCCCGTGCGGCGTCTTCACGCGCATCACCTCGGCGTTGCCGTGATCGGCGGTGACAAGCACGCGCGCGCCTGTTTCTTGGGCGGCGGCGAGGATCTCACCAAGCGCGCGATCCACGGCCTCGCAGGCCTTCACCGCCGCCTCAAACACGCCGCAGTGCCCCACCATGTCGGCATTGGCGAAGTTCACAAGGCCAAAGGCGTATTCGCGCGAGCGGATGAGGCGGGCTGCGGCCTCGCCGACCTCGCGCGCCTTCATCTCGGGCCGATCCGCAAACCACACGCCCTTATCCGACGGGATGAGCAGATAGGTTTCCCGCTTCGGATCCAAAGGCTCGCGGCGGCCGCCGTTGAAGAAGAAGGTGACATGCGGGTATTTCTGGGTTTCGGCCACGCGGAACTGCCGCCAGCCGCGCAAGAGGATGCGCTCGCCGAAGGTGTTCTCCACCTTCACAGGCGGCATGAGCACATGGCGTGGAAGCCCCCGATCCTCGTCATAGACCATCATGCCCGCATAGAAGACTTTGGGCCGCCGGCCGCGGTCAAAGTGCGGGAAATCATCCAGCTCAAAGGCCTCGGTGATCTCAATCGCGCGATCGCCGCGGAAGTTCATCATCACGACCGCATCGCCGTCCTTGACAGGTCCAACCGGCTCATCGTGCTCATCCACGATCACAAAGCCCGGGATGTCCTGATCCACGATGCCCGGTGTCTCCTTGCGGAAGTGTTCAATGGCCTCCATCATGGAGCGGAAGCGCCGCGTGCTTCGGCCGTGCACGATGATGTCCCAGCCTTCCTTCACGCGCGACCAGTTGTGATCGCGATCCATGACGATCTGCTCGCGCCCGCCGCCCGAGGCGAAGCGGTAGTCATAATCCCCTTGCGCGCGGATGGCGACAAAGGCCTCGTCCATGCGCGCGATGTATTTGTGCGCGGTCTGCACGCCGACATCGCGCCCGTCCAAAAGCGCATGCACGCGCACGCGCCGCACGCCCTCCTTGGCCAGATGATCCAGCACGGCAAGGAAGTGGTCTATGTGCGCATGGATGCCGCCATCCGAAAGCAGCCCCATCAAATGCACCGTATGCCCCGCCTGGCCGCGCTTCACGAT
>WFOX01000036.1 GCA_015487905.1 Mariprofundales bacterium | reverse complement strand
TGGTAGGTCGTGGGATCGGCGGGATTGAAGGCCGCCACGATCGGCACGGCGTTGGAATCCAAGGTCACGCCCACGGTCACCTTCGTCGTCGCCTTGGCTTGGCTTGCGAGGTTCGCGAAGGTGATGTCGGTGACATTGCCGATCGCATTGCCTTGCTCATCCGTCTTCCATCCTTGGACGATGAAGCCCTGGCCGTTGATGAGGTTGAAGTCCTTGTCCAAGAAGAACGCGCCCGCGCGCGAGTAGTAGAGCTGGCCGCTTGCGGGATCGCGCAGGACAAAGAGCCCATTGCCGTTGATCGCCATATCGGTCGGGTTCGTCGTGTTCTGGATGCTGCCCTGACTCATGTCGCGCGTGATCGCGCCGATGCGCACGCCGTTGCCGACTTGGTTGGCGATGTTGGAGCGCGTCACATTCACGGTTTGCGCGAGCACATCGGCGAAGACCACATTTTGGCTCTTGAAGCCGAGCGAGTTCACATTGGCGATGTTGTCGCTCACGACCCGCACGGCCTCGCCGAAGGCCGTAAGGCCGCTTGCTCCTGTGTAAAGCGCGTTGTAGATACCCATCATCCACCTCCTTTTTAGAGCGTGATTTCATACACCGCGTGCTCGGGCACATCCACGCCCGCCACGCGAAGCTGCATGGCGCCCTTGTCATTCGGGAGCACGGCCTCAATGAGACCGCGAAGGCGCACTTCGGCGTTTACGGACTTGCCTGCGGCGTCCTCGGCCTGCACGACGATCTTGTAGCGGCCCGCAGTGGCGCTGCCGCCTGCATCCGTCGTTCCATCCCAAGCGATCTTGACCTCCCCGCTGGGCGGCACGGCCAATGTGAAGCTGCGCACGGCGTTGCCGTTTGCGTCCTGCAAAAACACGCGCACCTGCACGGCCTTGGGCGCATGCACGGAAAAGCGCACGGGATTCGTGCCGTCAAAGAAGAGCGCGTCCGTGCGCACAAGCGCGTGCTTGCCGAGCAAGGACGCCTCCGCGGCAAGCCCGCCTGCGCCAAGCCCCCCCTGCTTTTGCAGGAACTGCTCCAGCAGGCGGTTCGTTTTGAGCTGCTGCTCTAGACTCGTGAATTGCGCAAGCTGGCTGGACATCTGCGTGGGATCGCGCGGATTGAGCGGATCCTGAAACTGCAACTCCGCCACGAGCAGCTTCAAAAACACATCCTTTTTCGCGAGATCCTGCACGGGCGTGTGCTTGCGTTGGGCTGCGTTGGCATGCGTGTGTTGCGTATCCGCCGTGGGTGTCAACATTCCGACCCTCCTGTCAAACGAGAATACTGAGCCGTCCGTCCCGGGCGGCCTGAGGCCGCAGCGCGGGCTTGGGGCTTTGCGGCGCAGCGGCCTTCCCCGCCGCCGCGGAATATGTGCTCTCTTCTCCCCAAGGCGCGTCGTGCCTGCGCCCACCGCCTTGGTGCTCTTGGTCTGCGCACACGAACGAGCCGAGCACGAAGCCCTGAGCCTCCAGCGCCTCGCGCAGTTGCGGCAGTTGCGCTGCGATGAGGTGCCGAGCCTCTGCGCCTGCTGCAATCCACACATGCACATGGCGGCCCTCATCCAGCGCGATGCGTGCGTGCAGCTTGCCCAAATGCGGCGGATCCAGTTGCATCTCCAACACCCGCTCGCCGCGCACGACGGCCTGTACGAGCCCCTCCCAAGCGCGCGCCACGGGCTGCGGCGCGCTTGCATGCCCCATCGGCGCAGGGTGTTCCGCGTGCCCCCGCACGCTCTCTCGCGGCGCGGGCGCATCCGGCGCGGCCACCTCGGCAAGCTCCGCGCCTGACGAGGGTTGCACCTTGTCCTGCTTTTGCGAGGTCTCGTGCGGAATCGGCGCTTCGGCGGCTGCGGCCTGCGGCAGATGGGCCTTCGGCGCGGGCTTGGGCATGTGCAAGGACGCAGGAAGCGCCAAAGACTCCCCTGCCTTTTCATGCACGGCTTCGTGCGCGCGCACGCGCTCATCCAGCGCCGGGGCCTTGAGATGCGGGCGCAAGAAGTCGTTGGCCGCATGCACAGGCCTTGGCGCCTCATCCGCCAAGGGCTGCGCCCCATGCCCTAAAACACCCCTTGCCTTTTTCGCCTGAGCAACCACCTTCGGCCGCGCAGCAAGCTTGGCCTGAAACGCATGCGCGCGCGGCATCGCTGGGGCGGGCATCGTTGCGGCATCCGCTTGCACGGAAACATCTTCTTCCCGCACGGGCCTTGGCGCGGAAAGCGGCGGCAACACGAACCCGTTGGCACGCGGGAAGCGCGCATCGGCATGCGGCTGCTGCGCTTGCAGCGAAGAAGGCTTAGGCGCATGCATCCCGCCCAGCGCCTGTTTGGTTGCACGAAGCAACGCCGCCTTTGCGCGCGCAAGCGCACCTGGCCGGGCAAGCAAGGCCGCAGCAGGCATCTTGCGCGCCTGCGCGCGTTCGGGCGGCTGCGACGAAGGCACAGGCAACCCCATGCGAGGCATCTCCACCCATGCCGGCCATGCCTGCGCATGGGCGTTCTCGCAAGGCCCAGCCCCGCAAGGCCCATCGCCCTTGGGCGTTTCCAAGCGCTTTTGCAGGGGGACGATGCGCGCAGCCAAGGGGCTTTTGTGCGCGTTGCGCTTCGGGGCGGCTTGCAGCACCAAGATGGTCGGCCTTGGCGTGTTTCCAAGCCGAGGATGCGCGTGTTTTGCGGCTTTTTGCTGCGCGGGTTTGAGAAGGAAAGCCAAGGCGCGCGCCCCTCGGCGCATCGGCAATGGCGCAGCAAAGCGAAGATGTTTGGGTGCGCGCCACGTGGCCAACACCTTGAAAGGCGCAGCAGACGGTGCATGGGGGGCCGGCGCCTGCATAGAAGGCGCCTTCGGTGCCGGATTGCGCGCAGATGACGGCGCAAGCGCTTCCTGCTTGTGCGCTTGTCCCTTGTGCAGCAAGGCTGCAAACAGCGCCGCAAACCCCCGCGCACCTCCAAGCATTCCCTTCGCGCCCTTGTGGCCGCGCTGCGGCGCGTGCAACAAACCGAGCAAGCCTGCGTGTTGGATGGGTTTGTGCCCTTGCATCGCCAATCCTCCTGCCTTTTTGAAAGCAGCAGGCTTGCCAATGCGCGGAACACCAAGATTCGTTGAAATATCAAGGATTTTTCGCGTGCGGCCGGAAGCGTGGGGCGGGAAAAAAGCGCCGATCGGCGGAAGATTTTGCCTAGAAGTCGCGCGCGATCACGATGAGTTCAGCCACCTCCGCCCGCAGGTGCGTCCAAGAGTAGCGCGAGACGGGATTACCGAAGGGGTTGAGGATGATCTGGTGTTGCCGAAGGCAGCGGAAGTCGTGCTCGCGTGGGAACACGCGGCGGATCCACTCCTGCACGGGATCGGAGTAGGAAAAGCTGCGCTTAAGGCGATAGCCGATCCAAAGATAGCCCTGCTCGTAAAGCGCGCGATAGACGCTTGCCGCATCTTCGGGAAGCTCGCGTTCCACGACGAGCGCACCCACGCTCATCGCATCTTGCTCGCCCACATCGCCCATGAGATCGTCCACGCTGTGGCGCAGCTTGCGTTGCAGCTCGTAAGCCGCGGGGCTTTCGGCCGCATACATTTGAAAGCTCGTGTGCGCCACGAATGCGCCGAAAAACTCGTTTGGCACGACGACATGGATCTCCAGCCCCGCATCAAAGCGGGCGAGCTCTTCTTGCAGCACGCGCGCCTCATCGCGCCGCTCCAAGATCGGGAACACCTCGGGCGAAAGGCCCTCCTCGCGCAGAATCGTGGCGATGTGCGCCAATGTGGCCGCCGTGCGCGCAAATCCCTTGTCCTTGGCGTGCAAAGACGGGGCGAGCAGCACGCGATCCGCTGCGCGCAGATATGGGCGGATCGCCTCCATGTCGTGGAAGTTCCAATAGCGGTAGTGAATCTTGACGCGCTCGCGCGCCGTGGGCATCTCGGCCACGCGCGCCTCCAGATACCGCTGCTGTTTTTTGATGTCTTCCTCGGGCAAATCGTCGCAGATCGTGATCTCCACGGCCGCGAACGAATCCAAAAGCCGCTTGAGCAAAAGCGGCAGGCTCCCCACCCAGCCGAGCGCAAGCAGGCGCAGGCGCTTGGGGCGAGGAAGCGGCGCAAGCCCAAGCGCTGCTTTGTCGGCAAGCGGCAAGGGCCTATGCAGGGCGAACAAGGCATCGGCTTGCAACGCGCTTGGGGAAAGCGCAAGCCCCAGCAGGGCGATCACGCGCGTGCCGTGCGCAAGGCGCGCGGCGTCATAAAGCGGCACGGCCTCGCCCCCTTCCGGCACGAGCGCCACGAGCACCGAGCCGCGCTGGAACATCGTCGCAGCCACCTGCACAAGCGGGGCGCGCGCGCCGCGTGCCTCCTCCAACCAAGGCTCGCCCTCTTCCACGAGCAAGTGCGCTGAGAACTCGCACACCTGCAATGCGGATTCCTCGGTGCGTTCGGGCACGAGAAGGCGGTGCATCACCTGATCAAAGTCGCGATAGACGACCACATTGCGCAAGAGGTTCGCGCGCACATCGGAAAGCGAAAACACGACCGTGGGTTTATCGTAAAAGCCCGTCACATCCCAGCCGATCTGAAACGGATGCCGATGCGAAGCAAGCCGGGGACGCGCATCGCCGGAAAGCGCGAAGGTGAGCAAAAGATCCGGATTTTCGCGCCGCGCCGCAATGAGCGTGGTAATGCCCCAAGCGAACTGATCCGCAGCAGTCCCCGCAGGCGCCAGGGCCACGGCTTGGCGCGCGTATTTGAGGTTCGTGCGCTCAAGATCCTTTTCGCGCTGCACCTCGCCGCGGCGGGTCATGATCCACGGCTCGCTGGCCTCCTCAGGCGGCGTGGCCTCTTCGTGCAAGAGCACGAGTCTCAGCGCCGCATGGAAGCGCTCGGAAAGGAGCTTGAGGTGCTCCAAAACGAACGGCCCCGCTTCGTTCCAACCGAGCATGACCATGTGGTTGGCGATGTTGATGCGCTCGTTGCGCAATCGCTCCATGAGGCCGGAGACGATGTTCGCGCCGATGCCGATGAAGAACGCAAGCACGAACAGCCCCGTGATCGGCGCAATGATGGAGAACACGGCGATCCCCGCGTGCTCGGGATACAGCACCGTGTTGCCGGGATCGGAAAACAGCCGAAACGCGAACCACATCGGCGCGAGAAGCGAGTGATCCTTTTCATCAATCACGCCGTCGCGCGTGTAGTCGTAATCGGGAAGAAACACGCGCGCGGCCACGCCCGCGCCGATGGACATGACCGCAAGCAAAAGCACGACGAGATTCACTTCTTGCAGGTATTGGCCTTCACGGATCACGGTTTGCAGGTTGCGCACGATCACCGTCCAAGGCCGCAGCAGGCGCACGAGTCGCAACATACGCAGCGCCCCGCCATAGGGCACGACCGCAAGCGCGGGCACCATCGCAAGCGTGGCGAAGAAATCCACGCCCCAAAAGCCCCATTCAATCGCGCGCTCGCGCTTGGAAGTGAAGCGCATGTTGCGCATGAGCACCGCGCGCACGAGCAGCTCGGCCGCGAAAAAGATGATCGTGATCCAAAGCAAGGTGTCGGTGGCGAAAAACGAAAGCAGCACGATGAGCGAGACGGCCATGCCGTAGGTGGGCGAATACATGGCGCTTTGCAGGTTCAAGTAGCGGAAGAAGCGCAATGTGCGCAAGAGATACACGGCCCGCACGATGCGCGCCGCACTTGCGGCCTCCGCTTGCAGCGGAAGGTTGAGAATCGTCACCCAAAGCGAAAGCGCGCCCACCACATCCAGCACGAGAAACACGCTTTCCATGCGGCGGCCTGCGGATTCGCGATAGGGATTCGTGCGTTTTTTCTCGTGCATGATGGCGATGCGTGCAGCGATCTCCAGCGCAAACACGGTGAAAATGAACGCAGCCAGCCAAGGCTCATGCACGAACGAAAGCGCAATGAGCACCAGCATGAGCGCGCCGAAGCGCGGGTGATTGAGCACCCACTCCAGGTGGTGCAACAGCAATGCGCGGTCGCGCAAGATCCCCTCGCGCATGCCGCTAACGCGCCGCCCGCGCCATGCCGCGCGTAAGCCGCACGACGATCTTGGGTGGAAGCTCGCTGAGGATTTTGCCCACGCGCCGCTCCTCCATCGCAAAGAGCACCTGCACCGCTGTGTCCAAATCCATGCGGGCGATGGCCGCCGCCGCAGCCTTGGGGCTCATGGACGCATAGACGGCGGCCAAGCGCTTGATGCGCTTCGTGCGCATCTTGGCAAGCGCGGCAAGCTTTTCGTCCAATGCCGCAAGCTGGGCTTGCAGCGTATCCGCAAGCGCTTTGGCCTCGCGCTCCGCCTCAGCGAGGCGCTTTTCGCGAAGCTGCAAGGCCTCTTCGCGCTCTTTGAGCTGGGCCTCGCGCTGCTTGATGCGCGCGGCCATCTCCGGCGCGCAAAACGGCTGCGGCACGGGCCACGGCTCCAGTGGCGCGCGCACCACCTTGCGCTTGACCGTGCGCCCAGGCGTAGATGCGGGCTTGGATGCAGCAGGCGCACCGGGCATGGAAGGCGGTTGCGCACGCGGCCTATCCGCCTTTCCCCAGGCCTCCATGCCGCCCACGGCGAGCTTGCCCAGCGCAAGCACAAGCCCAAGCGCAAACCAAATGGGGGTGCCGCGCCAGCTCATGCACGCGACCCCCGCCAGCGACGCGCGGCCTCACGATCCGCAAGCGCGCGCTCCTCGCGGGCCTGCGCACGGCGCGCTTGCGCACGCTCTATGCGGGCGGCCTCGCCCAGAAACGCTTGCTCGCGCTGCAAGGCTTCACGCGCAAGGCGCAGCTTTTCCGCGCGCTCCTCCATCAAGCGTCCGAGCTGGGCCTGCTTGCGCGCGATCTCGTCCAGCACCGCGCGCTCTTCCTCGGCCCAGGCGAGCAACACCGAGGATGAAACGGCCGCCCCCTCCCATTCCGCACGCGCCTCTTCCAGACGCCCAAGCTCCGCAGCAAGCCGTTGCAGGCGGCGCTGGAGGCGATGTGCCTCCTCGTGCAAGCGCTGCGCAGCGGCAAGCGCCTCCTCCTTTTCGCGGGCGGCGCGCTCGGCAAGCTTGCGCGCAATCCTTGCGTTCACGCCTTCCCCCCTTGCGAAAGCTTCGCTGCAAGCGCATGCAAGGCGCGTGCCGATTCCTCAGGATCGGCGCGCTCGTGCGGCTGTTGCCGCAAAAACCGCTCCAGCTCTTCGCGATGGGCAAGCACGCGATCCACCCACGGATCCGAACCCGGCTCGTAGGCGCCAAGCGCCACGAGGTCTTCCACCTTCGCAAAGGCCGCCAATGCCTGCTGCAACACGCGCGCGTCTTCCCGCAACTGCGCCGGCGCGATCCGTTCGGCCACGCGGCTTACGCTTGCCAGCAAATCCACGGCCGGATAGCGCCCGCGCGCCGCAATCGCGCGCGAAAGCACGATGTGGCCGTCCAGCACGGCCATCGCCGCATCGGCGACAGGATCGTCGGCGATCTCGTCCCCTTCCACGAGCACCGTGAACACGGCCGAGATCGCGCCGCGCGCACCTGGACCTGCGCGTTCCAAAAAGCGCGCCAAAAGCGAAAAACAAGAAGGCGTGTAGCCCTTCGTTGTCGGCGGCTCGCCCAGCGCCAGCCCGATCTCGCGGCGCGCCTGGGCAAGCCGCGTGAGCGAATCCACGACGAGCAGCACATGCTCGCCGCGGTCGCGCCGAAACTCGGCCGTAGCCATCGCATGCATGGCCGCACGAATCTTGGCCACGGGAGGGGCCTCGGCCGTGGCCACGAACACGGCCGCACGCGCGCGCCCTTGAGACCCGAGCGCGTCCTCCAAAAACTCGCGCACCTCGCGACCGCGCTCGCCCACAAGCGCCACGACAATCGCATCGGCCTCGGCGAAGCGCGCGATCATGCCGAGCAAGGTGCTCTTGCCCACACCTGCGCCTGCAAAGAGCCCCACGCGCTGCCCTTGCCCGAGCGTCAAGCACGCATCCAACACGCGCACGCCCGTCCAAAGCGGCTTCTCCACGCGCGCACGCGCAAGCGGCGGCGGCGGCGCCTGATGGAGGCTGCGCGTGTGCCCTTTCGGCGGCGGGCCGCCGTCCAACGGCCGTCCAAGCGCGTCCAGCACGCGGCCGATGGTGCCCTCCACGACCCCTTCCGCTTTGCGCCCCAACGGCCGCACGAGCGCCCCTGGCGCGATGCCGACGGTTTCATCCACAGGCATCAGCCAACTGCTTTCGCCGCGAAAGCCCACGACCTCGGCAAGCAACTCGCGCTCGGCCGCCACCAAACACTCTTCCCCGAGCGATGCCTCTATTCCTGTGGCTTCCAACATCGCCCCTTCCGCACGGCGCACGCGCCCAAGCCGCGGCCAAAAGCGGTCGCCTTTGGCCGCCTGCGCGGCCGCACGCAGCTCAGCCGCGCTCGGAAACCGCACGAATCCCTTCCCGCATTCGGCGCACGAAACGGCGCGCCGCCTCGGCCGGATCCAACCAAAGATCGCCCTCTTTGCCGGCGATGCGTAACGCAGGCGCGCGCAGCGCGGGATCCACGCGCACATGGGCAAGCAGCGGATGTTCCTCCACAAGCGCCTTGGCGGCGGCCTCAAACTCCGGCGGCGCAAAGAGAATGAGATCTTCCGCAAACGGCCATTCGGCAAGCGCGCGATCCACGAGCGCGCGCAAGGCGCGCGCATCGGCGAAGGCTTCGCCGAGCACATGCGCAAGCACCGCCTCCAGCACCTCCCAGCCCGCCTCCGCAAGCACATCGCGCACGCGCGCAGCCTCCGCCTCTAAGGCGCTTCGCACCTCGTCCATCTCCGCGAGCATCTGCTCCGCGCGCTTTTTGCCGACCTCCAAACCGGCCTTTTCCCCGGCTTGAAAGGCCTTTTCAAAGGCCTCGCGCTCCAGTTGCTCGCTGCGCGCGCGCGCCTGCGCAAGCAACTGCTCCAGCTCTTCAATGCGCGCCTCTTTTTCGTCGCGCACGGGCGCGTGGGGGGACTCAGCCGCTTCGCTCGGCTTTTTTTGCGCTTGCTCATGCCAAGGAAGGGGCTTTGCCGAAAGCGGCCGCCACTCGCGAATCCAATGCGGCGTGCTCATACCATCTCCTCCGCACCGGCAAGCGTGATCTGGCCTTCGTCATCCAGCTTGCGCACGACCTTGAGAATGTTTTGCTGCGCTTGCTCCACCTCCGCGAGCTTGATCGGCCCCATGACCTCCATGTCCTCGCGCAGGATTTCGGCAGCACGACTGGACATGTTCGCAAAGAAACGCTCGGCGACCTCATCGCTTGCGCCCTTGAGCGCCTTGATGAGGTCTTCGGAGCTGATGTGCTTGAGCACGGTTTGAATGTCGCGATCCGAGAGCATCTTGAGGTCTTCAAAGGTAAGCAAAAGCCGATCCACCTGTTGGAAGAGTTCCTCGTCTTTTTCGCGCAGCTTTTCCAAAATGGGCTTGGCGACCTCTTTTTCCAAACCTTTCAAGATTTCCACGACGCTGAGCATCCCGTCAAAGCTGATGCCGGATTCGCCTTGCATCGTGGAGAGCTTTTCTTCCAGCGCTTCCTCAATCTCGCGCACGAGCTCTATGGGCACGCGCTCAATCTTGGACATGCGCATCACGACCGAAAGCTGCAAGTCCTCCGGAAGCAGCTTGATCACGCGGCTTGCCGCTTGGCGATCCAGATTGCCGAGGATGAAGGCCATCGTTTGCGGATGCTCGTTTTCCAAATAGGAGGCGATAACCTCGGGCTTAAGCCTGGAGAGCTTTTCCCAAATCGTGAGCTTGCGCGGCTCCGTGATCTTGCCGAGCAAACGATCCGCGCGCTCCTCGTCAATCGCGCGGCGGAACAAGGCCACGACATCGCGCTTGGTGGCGCGCAAGAAGGGATCGTCCGACTGAAACATCTCCAAAAACTCGCGCACGACGCGCTCAAGCTCGCTGGTTTCAATGCGCCCAAGCTCGCTCATGCGCCGCCCGATGCGCGCAAGCGCGGCATCGTCCAAGCCCGCAAGCAAGGGCGCGGCCGCCTCCGGCCCGAGCGCGTAAAGCAAGATCGCGGCCTTGTCTTCGCCCGTAAGCTCGCGCGTGCGCGCCATCAGGACGACACCCACTCCGCAAGCACGCGCCGCGCGCGCTCAGGGTCCATCTCCACGGCGCGGCGCGCAAGCTCCAGTTGCGCCATCGTCTCCGATGCAGGCGGCGCAAGCGCCTGCACAGGCTCAGGCCCGGGCAAAGGCTGCGAAGGCGCCTCCGGCGCGCCCGTCTTCGGCCTGCGCTCCAGCCGCGCCGCAAGCGGCCGCAGCCCGAACCAAGCGATGAGCAAAGCCACGAGCGCCGCCGTGAAGTAGCGCGCGAGCTTCAGGTAAAACGCGCGCTTTTCCGCAGCCTCCAGCGCAGCCGCATCCGCCGCCGAGCGCACATCCACAAGCGGCAGGCTCTCCACGCTTACGCGATCGCCGCGCTCTTCATCAAAGCCGATCACGCGCTTTACGAGATCCTCAATGCGCTTGCGCTCGGCAGCGGGCAGCGGCGTGAAATGCCCTTGCGCATCCATCTTCCCGCCCACGACGACCGCCGCCGTGATGCGGCGCACGGCGCCTGCGGGCACGATGCGCCGCCGCTCTATGCTGCTGATCGCGTATTGCACCGTGCGCTCGCGCCGCGAGGCCTGGCTTTGCGGACGCGATGCTTGCGTTTGCGGATTGGCGCCGGGCGTATTGGAGGCAATGCCGGGCACGCCCACGGGCGCGCTTTCCGTGCTCGTGCGCGACTCATCCAGCGTGTGCTCGCTGCGCGCGACTTGCTCATCCGGGTTGTATTGCGTGGCGTGCTCTTCCAAGTAGGCGCGATCCAGCTCCACATGCACGCGCGCCACGGCCTGGCCAGGGCCGACGATGCGCTCCAGCATCGTCGTGAGCTTTTCTTCCAAGCGCCGCTCCAATGCGGCTTGATACTCCTCCAATGTTTGGCTTTGCGGGCCGCCTTGCTCGTTTTCGTTCGCGGAAAGCTGGCGGCCGTCGGCGTCCACGACGACGACGCGCTCAGGCTCCAAATCCGGCACCGCCGCCGCGACGAGGTTTTGAATGGCCACGACCGCGCGCTTGGGAAGCTCGCCTGTGAGCCGCAGCATCACGGAGGCGCTCGCCTTGCGTTCGCGCCCTGCAAACGGCGAATCCTCAGGCAACACGATGTGCACGCGCGCGGCTGCAACCTGCGGGATCACCTCAATCGTGCGCGCAAGCTCTCCCTGCAAGGCCCGTTGCAGATTCACGCGGCGCGTGAACTCGCTAAGCCCCAGCTCGTTGTTGCGATCAAACAGCTCAAAGCCCACGCCGCCTTTGGGCGCAACCCCTTGACCCGCAAGCTGGATGCGCACGGCATAGACGCGATCGGCGGGAACGAGCACCGCGCCGTTTTCCAGCTTATAAGGCACATGCGCTTTTTGCAGCGCTTCCACCACGCGCGCCGCATCCTTTTCCGAAAGCCCGGCATACACGGGCCGCCAAGACTGCGTGCGCAACCCCAGCAGCAGCGCGATGAAGGCCGCGAGCATCAGAACCCCGGCGCCGAACAAGAGATGCTGGCGATAGCGCACGAGGCTTGCGAGCCACGCAGGCTGCACCGCCGCCTGCTTGGGCTGCTCGGCCGGGGGTTCGTTGCTCGGCGCGGGCTTGGTCGTTGCATCCACCACGGCGATGCCTCCTTATTAGACCTGCATGCGCATGACTTCGCGATAGGCCTCCAAGAGCTTGTTGCGCACGGCCATCGCAAGCGCAAACGAAAGCTCCGCCTTTTTGAGCGCCACCACGGTCTTCGTGAAGTCGCCGCCCTTGCCCTCGGCAAACGCGATCGCCGCCTTCTCGGCGCGGGCATGCTCGGCGTTGAGCGCGTGGATGGCCTCGCGCAAGCTCTTTGCAAAGTCCCCGTCGTTTGCGCTTGCACCCTTTTGTGCTGCGCTCGTAAGCGGCATCGTTTTCCCCGAAGGCCCATAAACCTGCATCGCCGCCCTCCTTTCAGCGCAAGAGATCCAATGTGCGCATGAACATGCGCTTGGCCGCATCCATCGCTGTTGCGTTCGCCTCGTAGCTGCGCACGGCGGAGACGAGATCCACCATCTCCTCCACCGCATTCACATTCGGAAGCTTCACGATCCCGCGCGCATCGGCATCGGGATGGCTGGGATCGTAAACCTCGCGGAACGGCCGCGGGTCCTTGACGACCCCCCAAACGCGCACGCCCAACGGGGTTGCGTCTTCTTGCAAGAAGTCGCCAAGCACGCGCGCAAAGCCGTCTTTTTGCAGCGGGGATGCGGCAAAGACCACAAGCCTTCTGCGATAGGGCCCGCCCTCAGGTGTGCGCGTGACATGCGCATTGGCGATGTTCTCGGCGATCACATCCATGCGCGTGCGCTGCGCCTGCATGGCTGACGCGCTCAGCGCAAGCGCCCGAAACCAATCCGCACCCGCCATCAGCGTCCTCCTTCGTGAATGGCCTGCAAAATCCCGTCCAGCTCGCGCTTGAGCAGCTCGGCCGTATAGGCCTGCATCATTTGGTTTTCGGCAAGCCGCGCCATCTCGGCATGCACATCCACATCGTTGCCGTCCATGCGCAAGGGCGCGGCGGGCTGCATAGGTAGCCGCAGCGGCGCAGACGGCGCCGGCAGCCCAAGCTCTCGGCGCGCCTCAGCAAGCAAATCCGCAAAGCGCGTGCGATCGGCGCGATAGTTCGGCGTATCCGCATTCGCGATGTTGGCGGCGATGCGCGCATGCAATCGCTCCCTCGCCACCAGCGCCGCCTCCAAGCGCAACACGCCATCACCGAGCCAGTCCATCGCCCACCTCCTTGGCTTCCCACGAGGATGTAGCAACCTCCGGGCCAGTTTCGGCATAGAGCTTGAGCTTGTTGCGCAGGGTGCGCACGCTGATGCCCAAAAGCCGCGCGGCCTCCGTGCGGTTGCCGCGCACATGCTTGAGCGTTTCCTCAATGAGCACGCGCTCCACATCGCGGATGCGCATGCCCGGCCGCAGCGTGCGCGCTTCCGTCGCACCTTTGCGCAATGTGCGGATCTCCAAGTGTTCGGGGCGGATTTCACCCTCCCGCTGCGCCATCAAGAACGCGCGATGCATGCAGTTTTCCAGCTCGCGCGCATTGCCGGGCCAGCTGTGCGCGCAAAGCACGCGCAGCGCCGCCTCGCTCAGCGAAGGCGCAGGGATGCCGTAGGTTTCGGCAAAGCGCCCAAGAAAGTGGCGCGCAAGCGCAGGCACATCCGCAGGCCGATTCCGCAAAGGCGGAATCTCCATCGTGACGACATTGAGCCGAAAGTAGAGATCCTCGCGGAACTTGCCCTCCTCCACGAGCCGTTCAATGTCGCGGTTGCTCGTGGCGATCACGCGCACATCCACGCGCACGGGGCGTTTTGCGCCGAGCCTGTCCACCTCCCCTTCCTGCAAGACGCGCAAAAGCTTGGCTTGCAGGTGCAGGGGCATCTCCGTGATCTCATCCAGCAGCAAGGTGCCGCCATCGGCAAGCTCAAACTTGCCTGGGCGCGCGGCCACCGCGCCTGTGAAGGCCCCCTTCTCATGCCCGAATAGCTCCGCTTCCAGCACGCCTTCGGGGATCGCCGCGCAATTGACGGCGACAAAGGCGCGCTCGGCGCGGTCGGACGAGGCATGAATGAAGCGCGCCATGCGCTCCTTGCCCACGCCCGTCTCCCCCAAAAGCAGCACGGATGCGCGCGATGGCGCAATGAGCGCGGCCTTGTCCAAAAGCCGCTGCATCTCGCGATCCTCGGTGATGAACACCGCGCGCGCGTCATTGGCGGCGCGCTTCGTGCGCCGCTCGGCCTCG